>NZ_JBPETA010000164.1:0-6698 GCF_051710365.1 Symbiopectobacterium sp.
GTATCGGTGCTATGCTCGACATCGCTCAGTCCGGTTGATGATTTGGGATCTTTATCGATTGATCAGATCGCTCAACTCGGACTGAGTTCCCTTCAGGTGATCTACTATTCGGAACAGTTATTTAGTGGCTCATTTGTATGTGTACAATCATATTTTTGTTACTGAAAAAAGTTTTTGATATGACAGCAAAAATTGATCCCGTTTGGCTGGCCGGAATGCTTACCGATCCCTCGATTCGGGGGATTGCGATGGATATCGCTGCATTGATTCGTGAAGAGCGCATTGCTATTGGCAGCCAGTTGCCGTCGGTTCGGGAACTGGCCGAAATATTGCGAGTGAGTCCGGCGACGATTTCGGCGGCCTGGTCCCAATTAAAGCGGCAGAACGTGGTGACCGGGCGTGGAAGGACAGGGGTATGGGTCTGTAGTCAGCGAGTCTCGCCCCGTCCTGAACGTTTTGAGAGGGTAGGTAACTTTGGTGACACCATCCAGATTAATATGGAACTCTCTTCACCGGACCCCGCGTTATTACCTAATCTGGCAGCAGCATTGCAACATGCGCTATCGCAGCCCACGTTAAACAGTTACCAACGAACTGCCATTGTCCCTGAACTGGAGGCGGCGGTTCGCAAACGCTGGCCTTATCCGGCTGAGGCGTTCATTACCTCAAGTGGCGGGTTTGATAGGCTGTACCTGGCGTTGCAGGCATTGATCTTTCCCGGTTCGACGGTGGCTATCGAAAGCCCTACCACTGCCCGCTTACTTGATTTGCTCGATCTGCTGGGAATGAACGCGATCAAGGTGGGCTGTGATGCCAATGGGCCTGATATTGAGGAACTGAAGCAGGCGCTGCAAAAAAAGCCAGTCGCGTTTATTTTCCAGCCCAGGACTCATTCACACACGGGTTGCGCCGTAAGCCCTGAGCGGCTGGACGACATGGCCGCTGTACTGGCCGAGCATGAAAATGTGCTGATTCTGGAAGATGACGGCATCGGTGAATTATCAACCTGTCCCGCGATCAGTTTGGGGCGCTATTATCCTGAACGTACAATTCATGTCTGCTCTTACTCCAAGGCCTATGGACCCGATTTACGTTTGGCCGTGATATCGGGCAGTAAAACCCGAATGGACCAGCTCCAATCCTTCCGCCATTTTGGCGTCGGATGGAGTAGCCGGATACTGCAAGGCGCGTTGGCTTATTTATTGAACGATGCGCAGGCACAGCACGATATTGCACATGCCAAACAGGTCTATCACCGGCGACGTCAGGCGTTAGTGGATGCGCTGGCTCGACGAGGCATTCATGTACCAGAAAGCGATGCGCTGTGTATCTGGTTGCCAGTGCCTTCGGAGCGCCATGCTCTGGTAACTCTGGCCGTGCGTGGCATTGCCGTGAGGGTTGGTGTGGGGGCGGGGGTAAAAAACGGGGAATTTATTCGGCTCAGTATCAGCCAGTTGCAGGAACATCATGTAGAGACCGTGGCCGAAGCCGTCAGTCAGATCTTTTGCTAGCGCGCATTTTCCTCACGAGATCCTCGGCTTGCACTGAGGATCTCGTCGGATATTGCGACCTTACTCTTGAGCGTTCTTCTCTGCTTTACCTGCCATCATTGTCAGGAAGTCAAAGCGACGACGCAGATCCTGTTCCGCTTCTTCATACAACCGCGCGGTCTCTTCAGGAATTTGCGTATTCAGCCGACGGAAGCGTTGCTCTTTCAACAGTGTCTCACTCAGGCTGCTGGAGGGCGGACGGGAATAGGTGACCAACGCCGGTTTGCCTTCTTCCACACGACGCGGATCGAAGCGATAGAGTGGCCAGAATCCGGTGGCCGTCAGTTGACGCATCTGATCGTGACTGAATGCCAAATCGTAGCCGTGTTCTTCGCAGGGGCTGTAGGCGATGATTAATGACGGACTCGGCCAGGCTTCCGCTTCCTGAATCGCTTTCACCGTTTGGTTAAGTTGTGCGCCCAGTGAAATCTGTGCGACATAGACGTGGCCGTACATCATCACATTGATGCCCAGATCTTTACGCGCCTTACGTTTACCTTTTTCCGCAAATTTGGTGACCGCACCCAGCGGTGTGGCCTTGGATTGCTGACCGCCCGTGTTGGAATAGCACTGGGTATCCAGCACCAGCACGTTGACGTTTTCTGTCAGACTCATCACATGATCCAGACCGCCGTAGCCAATATCATAGGCCCAGCCGTCACCGCCAATCAGCCAGACGGATTTGTCTACCAGATGGTCGGCATCGTGGCTAAGTTCACGTGCCACCGGTTCATTGAGTCTGGCAAGCCGTTCACGCAGTTGTGCAATTTGCTGGCGGCGCAGATCCGGCGCAATGTTCTCTTCCTGCAAGGCGCTCACCAGATCGGCGGGGAGTTGCGGTGCTAACTGCAAGAGCTGACGCAAGGCGCGCTGGCGATGTTGATCCACGCTGAGACGGAAACCTAAACCAAATTCGGCGTTATCCTCAAACAGCGAGTTGGCCCAGGCTGGACCGCGTCCATTGGCATCGGTGGTCCACGGCGTGGTGGGCAGGTTGCCGCCGTAAATAGATGAGCAGCCGGTGGCGTTGGCGATCAGTAAACGATCGCCATAGAGCTGCGTTAACAGTTTGATATATGGCGTTTCGCCGCAACCGGAACAGGCACCCGAGTACTCGAACAGCGGCGTAATCAACTGTGACGTGCGGATGTCGATACGTTCCAACTTGCTCTTGTTGATTTCCGGCAATTGCAGGAAGAAATCAAAGTGGTTTTTTTCCACGCTCAGATTATCCAGGTGGGATTCCATGTTGATGGCTTTGATCTCAGGATTTTGACGGTCTTTCGCTGGACACACCTCGACGCACAGGTTGCATCCCGTGCAATCTTCCGGGGCGACTTGCAATACATACTTCTGACCACGCATATCACGCGCTTTGACATCCAGCGATTGCAGCGAATCAGGCGCGTCGCTCATGGCCTCAGCAAAAGCATCCATCGCCTGCTCAACGTGAGAGTAAGTGTTGTTATACCACGGGTTGGTGGCTTCGCGTGCCTGGAAGAAGGTGTCCGGATTGGAGGCGGTGCCACGGATCACCGGACGTTCTGGTGTAAGCGCTCGCTCACGGTGTGCGGCAATTGCATCCTGGGGCAGTAGTTTCAGTAATACTTCATCACTGAGCGGTTCCACTTTATTGATTTCATGTGAAGTGCGGAAACCGTCGAAGAAATGGATAAAGGGGACGCGGCTGTTAAGCGTGGCGATTTGTGCAATCAAGGCGAAATCTTGTGCTTCTTGCACGGTGTTGGCACACAGCATCGCACAGCCCGTCTGGCGCACCGCCATCACGTCGGAGTGATCGCAGAAAATGGAGAGCGCATGAGTAGCGACGGTTCGGGCGGCAACGTGCAGCACGAAAGGGGTTAACTGTCCGGCCAGCTTGTAGAGCGTCGGGATCATCAACAGCAATCCCTGCGATGAGGTAAACGATGTCGCCAGCGCCCCTGTCTGCAACGCCCCGTGCACTGTGGCAATCGCACCGCCTTCCGACTGCATTTCGATCACCCGTGGGGTATCTCCCCACAAGTTTTTACGCTCATCGCTCGACCATGCGGCAGCCTGTTCTGCCATGGAAGAACTTGGGGTAATCGGGTAGATGGCGATGACGTCGTTTGCTCGCCAGGCTACAGAAACGACTGCGTTGTTACCGTCAGTGGTGATCATGATTTAACCTTAACTTGCTTGCTCACAGAATGAAATACGATTGCTTTTTTGCATTAGCGCATCAGAGAAATGGGTTTGAATGAACCAAAATGTGCTCAGATGTATAAATTCGTGTAAATGAGCATCTTTGCAGACGAATCTATCACATAACCCGGTAACTGCCTATTTTGCGAAGGGCTTCTGTTCCACATAAAACTTAAGGATATTAATAAAAATCAGTGAGTAACGTCGCTATATTGAAAATTGTTAATTTTTCTCTTAAACCGATATTGCCCTGACAAAAAATGCGATATGTTACCTGAACTCCGGCGATGCAGAGCTATTGAGCAGGGGCATAATAAGAGGACAGGATGATGGCAGATGAGTTGCAGAACAAACTCGTTACGGCGTTAACGTCTCTGCGCGATCAGGGGAAAACGCCGACACAGGCCGTCGAGCATATGATTCAGGCATTGGGCGGGCATTATCATGATATTTCCCGCATTAGTGTTTTAAATGCCAAACTGATTGCCGATGTGCTGTATACGGTTTATCAGGGAAAGATCTCCGCCCATGAGTTGGCGGTGTTATTGCGCAATATGTGTTATGGTGGGCCTGATATCGCTCTGGCGCTTCGGACCACCTTTACCATGCTGGATGCGCAAGCGATTGGGGCGCTGCTGCTGGATACGCAGGTTTACCCCGAGAGTGAAAAACAACAGGTGCACCATGCGTTGCACTATGCAAAATTTTCTGTACCTGAATGCGATCAGGCGGTGGAGGCGCTTTACTCCGCTTAACACGACAACGGTGTTGCCGCCATCCCGGCTTCCGGTGTGGCGGTGTGAGAACCTTTACTGACTTCCCTCCAGGGCACCATAAGGCCTGTATCGCCAATAACAACTATCGCCAATAACAGCACCGCGTAATCCTGCGTTCCTTTTTATAAGAATCGCTTTTTTTCTTGTCTCGGATCTTTTTCATGCTGATCGACGGCAATCTGTTACGCATAATTATGTGTGTCTGTGTGTCTGTGTGTCTGTGTGTTTGTGTGATTTTGCGATTTTGTGGTTTTACTCCCTGATTGCATGAGCAGCGCCCAAGGCACGCAACCTTACTTTAAGGCGTCATTGCAGTTCTGGAGGTTAAAATGCGCGAGATTGTTCGCTACCGCAGTATTCGTGGGGATGATTATCGCCATGTGTGGGTGGTTGGGGATCTTCACGGTTGCTATCAACAATTGAAGCAGCAATTGATTGCACGAAAATTTGATGAACGTTGCGACTTGCTGATAGCCGTCGGCGATCTTATCGATCGCGGAACGGACAGCGCGGCATGTCTGGCACTGTTGGATGCTCCCTGGTTCATTTCAGTGGCAGGTAATCATGAATGTATGGCGTATGCTGCGTTGCAAGGAGAAAGCAGTGACCACTGGCGCAACAATGGCGGTGACTGGTATTTCGAGTTGAGTCCGATACACCGTCATTCCATCGATCGACTGATCCAGCTGACGGAGTCACTTCCACATGTTCTGGAAGTTAACGTGCAAACGTGCCTTTATGTTATTGCTCATGCGGATTATCCCTCTGCGCGCTATGATTTGGGCCTGCCCGTCAATGTGGATGATGTCGTGTGGGGGCGCAGGCGGTTGCTGCGAGCGCAGTCTGGCGACTATCAGCGGATCGAGGGGGCCGACCGTTTTATCTTCGGACACACGCCGCTTAAAAAGGTGTGCGCCTATGCCAATCAGAAAAAGGTGTGCGCCTATGCCAATCAGATCTATCTCGATACGGGGGCCGTTTATGGTGGGCCTCTTTCCATGGTGCGCTTGCGCTAGCAGGATACCTTTTCTGCGCTTTATTTTTTTCCTCCTACGCCCTGTTGTTTTCCTCTGTGATAGTGACCCTTGCACTCGCTGATATGCTCGTTCTTGACCTCGCCGTGGCGTAATGAAATAGCGCCGTGACGTGATTATTATCGCCCAATGAACAAAATGCTGTTCATACTGCAACCGCTCTAAGGTAGCATCGGGAAGCAATGTTGGCGTTTATAACAGGAAAGGATGATGAATATAACCATTTATCCCGCTCAGAAAGCAGATGCGGGCGTGATCTTGGATATGATTATTGAGCTAGCGGAATATGAACTTTCCCGTAATCAAGTGATTGAGACGCGGGAAGACATTGAAAAAACGCTCTTTGGCCCTGATACGCGCACAGAAGCCTTGATTTGTGCCATTGATGGAGTGCCTGTTGGGTACGCGGTATTCTTTATGAGTTACTCTACCTGGTTGGGCAAAAACGGTATTTATCTTGAAGATCTCTATGTAGCCAAACGTTTCCGTCAGCATGGTGCGGGCAAAGCGCTGTTAGCGCATGTGGCAAAATTGGCCAAAGAGCGTGGCTGTGGTCGCCTGGAGTGGAGCGTACTGGATTGGAACCAGCCTGCTATCGATTTTTACGACAGTATTGGTGCTAACGCACAAAGTGAATGGATTCGCTACCGTTTGGACGAGCAAGGCATCGAGAATTTTTTGCGTAAACATGTAAGTGCGTGAATTGAAACTGGCTCGCGATCCGGTGGCCCGCAGAGAGGCCACCGGACGAATGTTATACACCGAGCTTCTTGTGGTACTCCGCACGGGTTTTTTTCAGATTATCTGTCGCGAGCCTGTACATAAATTTGTGTAATTGCCTGATTTTGATATGTTCAATCCAACATCAAAAGCAGGTTACTTTATGGACGAAAAACAGTTGCAGGCTCTGGCTAATGAACTGGCCAAAAATCTCAAAACCCCTGAAGATCTCAGCCAGTTCGATCGCCTGATGAAGAAAATCAGCGTTGAGGCGGCTCTCAACGCCGAAATGTTCCACCATCTGGGGCTACGATAAAAATCAGCCTAAACCAGGGACCAACTCCCGCAACGGCTATTCGACAAAGACCGTTACCACGGGCGATGGCACACTGGAACTGCGTACTCCTCGCGATCGTGACGGCTCCTTCGAA
>NZ_JBPETA010000165.1:0-6680 GCF_051710365.1 Symbiopectobacterium sp.
GCCAAAGAATTTGAAACCATCCTGAATATGGGGCGTACCCAGTTGCAGGATGCGGTGCCGATGACATTGGGTCAGGAATTCCACGCTTTCTCTGTGCTGCTTAACGAAGAGAACAAAAACCTGCTGCGCACCGGCGAGTTGCTGCTGGAAGTGAATCTGGGCGCGACGGCCATCGGCACGCGGTTAAACACACCAGACGGTTACCAACAGTTGGCGATACAACGCCTGGCAGAAGTGAGCGGACTGCCGTGCGTGCCTGCCGAGGATTTGATCGAAGCCACCTCCGACTGCAGCGCTTACGTGATGGTACACGGTGCGCTGAAACGTCTGGCGGTGAAGATGTCGAAAATCTGTAACGACCTGCGCCTGCTCTCTTCCGGCCCGCGCGCTGGCCTCAATGAAATCAACCTGCCGGAATTGCAGGCAGGCTCTTCCATCATGCCAGCCAAGGTCAATCCGGTGGTACCGGAAGTGGTCAATCAGGTGTGCTTCAAGGTGATCGGCAACGACACCTGCGTCACCATGGCGTCTGAAGCGGGTCAGTTGCAGCTTAACGTGATGGAGCCGGTTATCGGTCAGGCGATGTTTGAATCTATCCATATTCTTACCAACGCCTGCCACAACCTGCTAGAAAAATGCGTTAACGGCATTACCGCCAACAAAGCGGTATGCGAAGCCTACGTGTTCAACTCCATCGGCATTGTTACCTACCTCAACCCGTTTATTGGCCACCACAATGGCGACATTGTCGGCAAAATTTGCTCCGAAACCGGTAAGAGCGTGCGTGAAGTGGTGCTGGAGCGCGGTCTGCTGACCGAAAGTGAACTGGATGACATTTTCTCAGTACAAAACCTGATGCACCCAGCCTACAAGGCCAAACGTTACACGGATGACAACGACGCGTCTTAAGCGTTCGATCGGTTAACCGCGCCTCACCATCGGGCGCGCTAGCGTTACTCCTGACAGGCACGTCGGCATTTTGCGGGCGTGCCTTTTTTATGGCCTCAGGTTTGCTCATAACCATAAGAATTTCTTATCTAAAAAGGAGCATTACTATGTTTGCCTTTGAGTTGGTTATCGTTTTGTTGGCTATCTACCTCGGTGCACGGCTCGGTGGGATCGGTATCGGTTTTGCGGGCGGTCTTGGCGTTTTGGTTCTGACACTGGTATTTCAAATCAAACCCGGTGCCATTCCCTTCGACGTGATTCAAATCATCATGGCGGTGATCGCCGCCATCGCGGCCATGCAGGTCGCGAGAGGGATGGATTATCTGGTGAGTCTGGCGGAAAAACTGCTACGGCGTCAGCCCAAATACGTCACCTTTTTGGCCCCTGTTGTCACCTATTTTATGACACTGTTGGCGGGAACGGGGCACACAGCGTTCTCAACGCTGCCGGTGATTGCAGAAGTGGCTAAAGAACAAGGGATTCGCCCCTCTCGCCCGTTATCGATTGCCGTTGTGGCGTCGCAAATCGCCATCACTGCCTCACCGATTTCCGCCGCCGTGGTTTTCGTTGCCAGTATTCTTGAGCCGAAAGGCGTCAGCTATCTGCTGCTGCTCGGGATCTGCATCCCTACGACCTTGTGCGCGGTGTTGCTTACCGCCGTGGTAACCAATTTTCTCGGCAAAGAATTGAAAGACGATGAGATTTATCAGGCACGGTTGGCAAAGGGTGAAACCGTGCTGCGCGGCGTCAGCAAGCTGGAGATAAAAACGAGGGCCAGGCGCTCTGTACTGCTGTTTTTAGTGGGTATTGTCGCGGTGATGCTTTACGCCACCGCCATCAGCGACACCGTCGGGCTCATTGCCAAGCCCATACTGCCCCGTAACGAAGCCATTGTGGTCTTTATGCTGACGGTCGCCACCCTGATCTGCATCACCTGTAAGCTGGATACCGCCAAAATCCTCTCTGCCAGCACCTTCAAATCCGGCATGAGCGCCTGCATTTGCGTAATGGGCGTAGCCTGGTTAGGCGATACGTTCGTAAAAGCGCACATCGGTGAAATTCAGGGAACAGCAGGCGCATTGTTGCAGAATTACCCGTGGATGCTGGCGGTAATACTGTTTTTTGCCTCTACCCTGCTCTACTCACAGGTGGCGACAGCCAAGGCGCTGATGCCTGCGGCGTTATTGTTGGGCGTGACGCCAGTCACTGCCGTGGCGTCTTTTGCCGCCGTCTCAGCACTGTTCGTGTTGCCCACTTATCCCACGCTGCTCGCTGCCGTAGAAATGGATGACACCGGATCAACCCGCATCGGCAAATACGTCTTCAACCACGCGTTCCTGGTGCCTGGCGTTCTGGCGATTACGCTATCCGTCATCTTTGGCTTTATTCTGGGGAATCTGGTGCTGTAACGTCCCTCCGGTATTCACCCCGGGCGGCGCGTCGCCGCCCGGCATCCATTCCCCTCGGCCCCCAAAGCAGGGTATAGTACCCCCCAGTTCCTCTTTCACTGGGGTGACCATGGAAAATCCTGCGAGCTGCACCGCCATCGTTGTCCTGTGTACTGCACCTGAAGACCCCATAGCACAACGGTTGGCGACGGATGTGCTCAATGCCGGGCTGGCAGCCTGTGTCACAGTACTGCCTGGCGCGCACTCTTTCTATGTCTGGGAAGGTAAGCTGGAGCAGCAACAGGAAGTGCAACTGGTGATCAAGAGCGATACCTTGCACCAACATTCGCTGCTGCAACGCCTGAAACAACAACACCCTTATCAAACGCCGGAACTGCTGGTAGTTCCGATCACGGATGGCGACAAAGATTACCTGACATGGCTAACCGCATCCTTACGCTGATCCTGCTGTTAAGCACGTTGATCTGCCCCCAACTGGCAGGCGCCTCCCTGTTTGCGCCGTCATCTCCGGTACAAAACAGCCGCTTTCTGACGGTAGATCGCGCATTTGCTTTCGATTTTCAGCAACAGCAAGAGAAGCTGACGCTACGCTGGCAAATCCAACCGGGCTATTACCTCTATCGCGACAAAATCAGTCTTACTCCCAGCCAAGCCGTACTCGGCGACATATCCATACCCGCCGGCCTGCCGCACAAAGACGATTTTTTTGGCGAAGTGGCAATCTTTCGCGATAGCCTAACGGTAACCGTCCCTATTACGCAGAACACAGCGGGCGCAACGGTGCGTGTTACCTATCAGGGCTGCGCCGATTCGGGTTTTTGTTACCCACCTGAAACGCGGGAAATTCCATTAAGTGCAGTGACCGCAGGCCGCCAGCCAACGCCCAGCAATACAGCTCCAACCGTCACTGCACCTGTAGCACCAGCACAGTTGCCATTTTCTCCACTTTGGGCGTTGTTAATCGGTATCGGTGTTGCCTTCACCCCCTGCGTACTCCCGATGTACCCACTGATTTCCGGGCTGATTCTTGGCCGGAAACAGCAACTATCCGCGCGCCGTACCCTGCTGCTGGCGTTCACCTATGTGCAAGGCATGGCGCTGACCTACACGTTGCTCGGCATGATCATCGCGGCAGCAGGGCTGCGCTTTCAGGCGGCGCTACAGCATCCGGCCGTGTTGATCGGTTTGTCACTACTGTTTATCGCACTCGCGCTGTCGATGTTTGGTCTCTATAACCTACAAATGCCCTCCGCCATACAAACCCGTCTGGCACAGTGGAGCAATCAGCAACAAAGCGGCTCTCTTGGCGGGGTCTTTTGCATGGGGGCATTGGCTGGGCTGATTTGCTCGCCCTGCACCACCGCCCCTCTCAGCGCCATCCTGCTCTATATTGCGCAAAGCGGTAATAGTGTCGCCGGTGGCGGCATTCTTTATCTCTACGCGCTTGGCATGGGCTTGCCGCTTATCGCAGTAACCCTGTTTGGCAATCGCTTTTTACCCCGTAGCGGCCCCTGGATGCAGCACATCAAAACCGCTTTTGGGTTTGTCATTCTGGCCTTGCCGATTTTTCTGCTGGAACGCGTTGTAGGCGATATCTTGGGAGCGCGCCTGTGGAGCCTGCTGGTGATTTCCTTCCTGGCTTGGCTGATCATGCTGGGTTTGCGCAGCCATTGGCGCGGTATGAGTTTGATACAACTGCTGCTTTTGATTGGTGCCGTGACCGCCGCTCGTCCACTGCAAGAGTGGCTAATGCCTTCATCAAGCCAAGCCAGCACCGCTCACACCACTTCTCTGCCATTTACACCGGTGCATAATCTGGAGGAAGTAAACCAATCTCTGGCGAGCAGCCAGCGGCCTGCCATGCTGGATTTGTATGCCGACTGGTGTGTAGCCTGCAAAGAGTTTGAGAAGTACACCTTCAGCGATGCGGGCGTCAAACAGGATCTGGCCAGGTTTCAACTTCTTCAGGCGGATGTGACCGCCAACAACGCGCAGCAAAATGCATTGCTAAAAAAATTTCAGGTTATGGGGTTACCAACCATACTCTTTTTTGACAGTAATGGCCGGGAGATTCCCGACTCACGCATTACGGGTTTCATGAATGCCGAGGCGTTCCGGGCACATTTGCAAAAACTGGGGCAATAGGCCACTGCGACGGTGGCGGCCCCAGTCTGAATCAAGGGGGATATCATGCAACTACAGCGGGACGAGGTACTTGATAACGCGCTGATCTTACTGGAACAACAGGGCGTTGCCGCCTTAACGTTAGACACCCTGGCTGAGAAGCACCGCATCACCGCCGAGGCCATGACCGCCTTCTGGCCAGATCGTGAAGCACTCCTCTATGATTGCCTGCGGCATCATAGTCAGCAGGTGGATACCTGTCGGCGTCAGTTGTTGTTGGATGAAGCGCTCTCCGTTGAGGAAAAGCTGCTGGCACGCTATTAGGTATTGTATGAGGCGCTGCAAAACCAGCGCTATCCCGGCTGCTTGTTTATTGCCGCATGCAGTTTCTATCCTGATATCCATCACCCCATCCATCAGATTGCAGAGCGTCAAAAACAGGCATCGCTCCACTACACGCGCGAACTGCTGACGCAGTTGGAGACGGACGATCCTGAAATGGTCGCTCAGCAGATGGAATTGATTCTCGAAGGGTGCCTGAGCCGGTTAATGGTAAAACACCATGCGGATGACATCGCAACCGCCCGCCGCCTGGCGGAGGATGTACTGCGTTTTGCACTATGCCGGAAAAACGGTGCACTGACCTGACAGAACCGGGGCCGTAACGCTGAGAAATGCGTCATCCTGACTGAAAAGTCGGCAATCAACGTGGTTTTGATGCTTTTCCTGCACAAACCCGTTGACGGCAAGCGGCCAATACGGTTTAATGCGCCCCGTTGCCCGGATAGCTCAGTCGGTAGAGCAGGGGATTGAAAATCCCCGTGTCCTTGGTTCGATTCCGAGTCCGGGCACCACTTCTTCAGAGCCTGTTCGTTAAGGGTTGAGATCCTTAACGGGCATGACAAAAGGTCCCCAGCATCATGATGGTAACTTGTCTTACCGCACCGATGTTGAACACAGGACTTAAGAATCCAGAGGATGTTCTCGCATCCTCTGGATTTGTCACATCCATAGAAAATAACTACAGGTAAGGTATTTACCCTCAGAACACGCCTGTGTCAATCTTCTGTAAAGAAAAAGCCGGATTTTTCTCCATGATGTTTATCAGAGATATTAAGCGGCCTCCAGTTCCTCAAGCATGGTTCTCACCCTGTTCAAATCCGTTTCCACGTACTGCAGCGTGACCGCCGGTGTCGAATGACCAAGCAGCTCCTGCGCCATTTTGATATTGCGATCAGGCAGGCTCATCAGGTTGGTGGCAATGGTATGACGGAACCGATGCGGACTGATCGCACAACTACATTCCCGCGACAGCCGACGAAAGAATGCCCTCAAGGGAGGGTGGTCCATGTTGGTGCTGACTTCTTTCCTACGCCCATCAAAACGTGAGACGTTGAATAGCTGGCCATCCATTTTGGCGTCACGCTCAATAGCACGGTTATAAAGGGCTTCCAGGCGTGGCCTCAACTTTGCCGTGATCGGAACCCGGTGCTCGCGGTGGTTTTTGGCTCCCTCTGGGCGCAGGCTGATCCAGCCATTTTCGAGATCAACATCACATAGCCGAATATGCAGCAGCTGGTTTTGACGCATACCGGTACGATGTAGCGCATCCAATACCGTTAACCAGAACCAGGCTGGCCGAAGGGCATTAGGCCTTCCCTGCCCCTTTCCGACTCGCTCATCCGCTTCTTTTGCTTCCATCAGCAGGTAGATTTTACGAATTTGCGCCTCCGTGAGTGTTTTTTTCCGCTTAACGTCAGGTCGGGCGATGACGCCATTAAAAGGATTTTCTCGCTGAAACGTCAATCCCTGTAGAATAGCGTGATTAAAAATCGCCCTCATGTGGGTGACTTTATTATTCCAGGTTGTCTTACTTAACCCTTCATCACCAATAACACGGCGTCGCCAGGTCAGTACCATTTTTTTGTCGACCTGACCAAGCGTGATTGTTTCACCAGAAAAACCGAGAAACGATCTCAGTACTTTCCGGTAACTCCACTCCGTGGCCGGACGCAATGACTTACTGAAAAAATAGTCATCCAATACATCATCGAATGTATTTGTCATATTTTCCTCTAAATAGCTGTTCCTAATACCGCTACACTTTTGCCTGTCCATGTTTTCCACTGGGAAACGGGCTGACGGTTTCCATGAAGCGGCGAACCTTGTTCAGTAACTGCCACATTGAACAGCATTGAT
>NZ_JBPETA010000166.1:0-6621 GCF_051710365.1 Symbiopectobacterium sp.
GTTACGGATGGTAACGTGGGGAGTACTCATGCTGATTGGTCTGCAAAAAGCAGTAATAAATTCAGAACTTCAGAATACCGTCAAGTCCCGAAAAAAGAAAAATCAGGTGCGGAATGACGGTTCTATAGGTTCCGGTTAGGCCATTACACCATTCATCAAGAAGAGACGGTTTTGTACTGCATTAGTGAGGCATGATTCAAAACAGCCGAGAATCGTTAGGTTTTCTACAAATCTCTGCGGTTTATCTGGCTATGCCCGCGCGCCTAAAAGTAATAACGCCAATTTCAACCTGGAATTTACCGGGCTGAAATTGGCTGGGCGGCACAATTTGTTTGGCTTTTCCCTGGCTGGTAGCCATTGTTCAAAATGTACGAGTGGCCAGCCAATATCACTGGATTGAGAATGTCATGGGTATGGGGAAGGTTAAATAAAAAGAGGTTGAATGCAATGCATTACAACCCCTTTTATCTGTCTGATTCACCCTACTTTGGCTATTTCAGTAGAGATGAAATTACTTGGCTTTGCCTTGGTTAGCAACAGCAGCGGCTTTCGCTGCGATTTCGTCAGCGTCACCCAGATAGTAGTGTTTGATCGGCTTGAAGTTTTCATCGAACTCATACACCAACGGCACACCCGTCGGGATATTCAGTTCAAGGATTTCGTCTTCGCCCATGTTGTCCAGGTATTTCACCAGCGCACGCAGGGAGTTACCGTGTGCAGCGATGATAACGCGCTCACCGCTCTTGATGCGTGGCAGGATAGTTTCGTTCCAGAACGGCACAACGCGTTCGATGGTCAGCGCCAGGCTTTCAGTCTGCGGCAGCTCATCGTCAGTCAGAGATGCGTAACGCGGATCGTGGCCGGGGAAACGCTCATCTTCACGGGTCAGCGCAGGCGGAGTGATAGCAAAACCACGACGCCATTGTTTAACCTGGTCATCACCGTATTTTTCAGCGGTTTCCGCTTTGTTCAGACCCTGCAACGCGCCGTAGTGGCGTTCGTTCAGTTTCCAGCTCTTTTCCACCGGCAGCCAAGCCTGATCCAGCTCGTCCAGGATGTTCCACAGCGTGTGAATGGCGCGTTTCAGCACAGAGGTATAAGCGAAATCGAAGGAGAAACCTTCATTTTTCAGCAATGTACCAGCGGCTTTGGCTTCTGAGCGGCCCTTTTCGGACAGGTCAACATCGTACCAGCCTGTGAAGCGGTTTTCATTGTTCCACTGGCTTTCACCGTGTCTCACCAGTACCAGCTTAGTTACAGCCATAGCTAAACTCCTTCATTCCTAAGATTTCAGTGATAACTGGTCTCATTATATTGCTGCGCTGCAATTAACGGTAATCAATAGTCACCGATAAACCTGATTTATCTGCATTAACTTTGCTCATTATCACGTTATCGCTTGCTCGTTTCAGCTCACAGCAATGGTCTGTCGGCCCAATATGAGTATGGGCCGACATTACACGGGATAGCCACTCAGGCGCTATCGCCTCGCTTACGGTGTGTCAGCAGGTAGAACGCTGGGATCACCAGCATCGAGAGCAGGGGGCAGTTACCATACCGCCCACCATCGGTGCGGCAATGCGTTGCATCACCTCCGCACCCGTACCGCCGCCCCACATGATGGGCAATAGCCCGGCCATGATGGTGGCGACCGTCATCACTTTGGGGCGCACACGCAACACGGCACCTTCATGGATGGCCTCACGCAGCAAGGGTAACGCCAGTGTCTCATCGGATTGTTGACGTTTTTCAATAGCGTGATTGAGGTATAACACCATGATAACGCCGAACTAGGCCGCCACCCCGGCAAGTGCGATAAAGCCCACCGCCGCCGCAACCGATAAGTTATAGCCCAGCAGATAAAGCAACCATACGCCACCAATCAGCGAGAAGGGGAGGGTGCCCATGATTAACAACGCATCTTTCACCTTGCTGAACGTCACGTAGAGCAGGATAAAGATAATCAGCAGTGTGAACGGCAATACCACTTTGAGTTTGGCCGTCGCGCGCTCCAGATACTCAAATTGCCCAGACCAGCTTAGCGACACGCCTTCCGGTAATTTCACCTGTTGTTCAACCGCCCGCTGCATATCCTGCACCGCAGATTTCAAATCGCGGCCGCGAATATCGACGTAGATCTAATCCGAAAGGCGCTCGTTTTCGCTTTTCAGCATGGGTGGCCCATCGCTGATACGAATATCGGCCAGCTCCGAGAGCGAAATTTGCCCACCGCTTGCGGTAATCACTGGCAAATTCTTGAGTTTTTGCAGCGAATCGCGGATCTCGCGTGGGTAGCGCAGGTTGATGGGATAACGTTCGCGCCCCTCAATGGTTTCGCCAATATTTTCCCCACCGACCACCACAGACACGATGGATTGCAGCTCTTTGACCGACACGCCATAACGCGCCATTGACAGTGAGTTGCAGCGCCAGAACGCTGCTCGCGCTGTTGCTGCCACTCGCGACTCCGGCTTTTTGCATGCCAAGCTGCCGTTGCGTGTCGCTCAGCAGGCGTTCAATAGCTTCCTGTGCATGTTGCCCCAGCGCCAGTTCGAACCAGGCCAGCGAGGCTTCTCGTTGCAACCCGGCGCGAATCACGTCCTGATTAGCCTCCGCTTTACGCGCTTGCGCGCGAATGGCATCTGATTTGCGTTCGCGTTTAGTGCTGCTGACATAATCCTGCATGATGCCGACACGTTGCATGGTCATGTCAGAACGGGTGAAGCGATGCGCATTGGCCCCACTGACCGGAAAGTTCTCAATCCCAACTTTCAGTTTGGGATCGGGTAGCTGCATGGCGGAATCTGCCATGTTATTCAAGGCGTTCACCTGGTGATGATTGGCAGAAATTTCTGCCGAATACTGTTCCGCGGCCGCCAGGGTTTGATCGAGCATTGTGGCCTGAGCCGTAAATATCGCGCAGCCAAAAAGCCATGGCAGGGCATAACCCGCCTGCTGTAGACGAAGCGTCAACATATCGACCTCGAATCAGTTAGCGGATGCTGAAATCAGATCGTAGCCGGAGGCGCTTTGGATAAAGGTGAAGTTCACCGTTTGTCCGACGCTTAGCGGGCTGCCCTTGTAGGCACTGAGGCCAAAACGCATGGTCATGGCGGGCCAGTTAAGTGCGGGAATCGGTTGGTGGGCGAAGGTGACGCTGGTGTCCGGCCAGGCTTTTACCACTCCTGTGCCTTGATACACCGTCGCGGTGCTGGCAGGTTGAGTGCCATGGTTCATGTTGCTGTGATCCATGGACATCATGGCACCTTGATTCATCGTGCTATGATCCATCGATCCATGATTCATGGCATTGTGATCGTGCGCGGCGACAGGCGATGTTTCGGCAAAAGCAGGGGCGATAGTAGCAACGGAAGCAAACAGGGCAATGGCGGTCAGTAACGTACGCATAATAAATATCTCCAGAATAAAACATAACAGATGATAGAAAATCAATGTGTTGTTTTATCTGGATTTATTCTCTGAAACGGCAGTATACGATCTCAGCCGGCGGCCCGGTTCGCGGTGGGGTTAACCACGTGTGTTGGTCAGGGATGTTGGTATCATTCGCCAACACGAGCAGCGTGCTCGTATCATGCACCATCGCATCCAGGTGCAGCGGCGAGGCGGTCTTTTGCGCAGTATCCGGCGTGCAGTGTTTATCACACAGCGGCGGCTTTCACCATGACTGAGGCGTGGTGAGAGGCCTGCGTCATGTTCATGCCGTGGTGACTGACCACCTGAGTGGTCTGGACCACCGGTTGGACATCGCACAGATGAGCTGCCAACGCCAGTTGGGTATTAAGCATCAGCCAACAGACAACCACGCCAAACGCCAATAGACGGCGTTTGCGTTGCGGTAATTGTCTGAAAGGCAACCCAAACATGCGGAGTTTCCTACGGAGTAGTCGAATAGCCATACATAATAACAATAAATTTTGCGTAAGCGAAAGCGTGAATTGTTCGCTGCGCACGCTCTTGATATAAATTTACCGTGCAAAAGCGTGCCCAGTCTGTCTTGGTGGTGTTATGTAAAGAATTGATAACTTGTCAGCGAGCAGTACTGCTTACCGGGTTTCAGCCAACAGTCTGGCTGTGGCCAGTCCGGATGATTTGGGCTGTCTGGCAAAAATTCACTTTCCAGCGCCACCCCGGCGAAGTTGTCATACAGAGTGCCTTCTCGGGCGGGGGTTCCTGCGAGAAAGTTCCCACTGTAAAGCTGCAAGGCTGGAGCGCTGGTGAATACGCTCATCATCACCTTCTCATCCGCAGACCACAGGTTTGCCGCCGGGCATTCGCTGGAGCCGCAGGTCCGATGCAGCAGATAAGAGTGGTCGTAGCCGCTGACCGCTTTCTGATCGGCGTCGTGCAAAAAATCCTGCAATAGCGTTTTGGGCTGGCGGAAATCCAGGCCCGTGTGGTTTACCAGAGTAAGGCCGTCAACGGGGATCCCCTCACTGTTCACGGGCAAATAATGATCGGCGAACAGTTGTAAACGGTGGTGACGCACATCGCTGGTATGTCCATCCAGATTGAAATAGGCGTGGTTAGTCAGGCATACCGGACAGGTTTTTTCTGTCAGTGCGGAATACTCAATTTCCAGCGCGTTGTGCTCGGTTAACCGATAGCGTGCCTGTGCGGTCAATTGCCCCGGGTAGCCCTGATCGCCATCGGGCGAGACCAGCAGATACGTTACTTGCGTAGCATCCTGCTGCACAATGCGCCAGCGACGCGCGTGAAACCCATCGGGTCCACCGTGCAACTGGTGTTGGCCCTGATTGGGTGTCAGTTTGTAGGTTGCGCCGTTACGTTGTAAACGGGCGTGGTCGATGCGGTTGGCATAGCGCCCGATAGACGCGCCAAGATAGGCCTGTTGGCGTGGATAATCCGCAGGTGTCGTGCATCCGAGCAGTACTTCACGCACTTCTCCCTCCGGCAGAGGGACCTGACAAGAGAGCCAGGTTGCGCCCCAATCCATCAACATAACGCGCATTCCTGCACGGTTTTGTAGCGTAGTCAGGGTAAAAGGCTGGCCATCGGGGGCAAATTCAGCACTTTTTTCGTTCAGCATACACCTGCTCCTCAGGGTATCAGTCGGGATAGCCATTGGGATGTTTGGATTGCCAGCGCCAGGTATCCTCCGCCATTTGCGCTAACGTCCGGGTAACGCGCCAGTGGAGTTCATTGGCCGCTTTTTCCGGATCGGCCCAATAGGCGGGAAGATCGCCCTCGCGGCGCGGGGCGAAGTGATAGGGCAGCGGTTTACCGCATGCCTGACTAAATGCTTGCACGACGTTCAATACACTGTAGCCGACACCAGCACCCAGATTGTAAATATGTACTCCTGGGCGTTGATGCAGTGCTTTCATTGCTGCCACGTGACCATCGGCCAGATCGACCACATGGATGTAATCTCTGACGCAGGTGCCATCTTCCGTTGGGTAGTCATTACCGAAGACAGAGAGCGATTCTCGGCGACCAACGGCGACTTGCGCGATAAAGGGCATCAAATTGTTAGGGATGCCCTGCGGATCTTCGCCCATCTCTCCTGAAGGATGTGCCCCAACCGGATTGAAATAGCGTAATAAGGCAATGCTCCACTCCGGATGCGCTTTCTGTAAGTCTGTCAGGATCTGTTCCACGATCAACTTGCTGCGCCCGTAAGGGCTGGCGGGCATACCGGTGGGAAAGCTTTCCTGATAAGGGATACGTGGCTGATCGCCATAGACCGTTGCAGAGGAACTGAAAATCAGGTTTTTAACGCCCGCTTTTTCCATTGCTTTAACCAGCGTCAGGGTGCCATAGATGTTATTGTCATAGTATTCAACAGGGTTGCTGACGGATTCTGCGACCGCTTTTAGCGCAGCAAAATGGATCACGGCATCGATATTTTCAGTGGCGAAAATACGGTCTAATAAAACGCTATCGCGAATATCACCTTGATAAAACTGCACTGCCTTGCCAGTCAGACGGGTAAGGATTTCCACCACGCTGGCTTTACTGTTGCACAGGTTGTCCAGAATAATCGGTTGATGCCCGGCTTCTAAAAGCTGAACACAGGTATGGCTGCCGATGTAACCGCTACCACCTGTCACTAAAACATTCATTAAGAACCTCGATGACCAATATTGAATAAAACTAGCATAGCCTGTGGGGGGAAAGGTGATCTGCAACGAAGATATTCGCTGAAATTATGAGGTTTTTCATCAATCTTGCCGAGAAGAATAATCCGTTTCACACATGAAAAATCCATCAAATATTGGCGTCATAATAGCGTGGTATCGCTATCACTTTGATCCATCAATAAGAAACCTTACCTCCTGCGCCGTGCAGGCAGGGGAAAAATACCATATCTGCTGGGGAAGGGGTACTCGATGATGAGCGGCAAAGCGTGATGAAAAATGAAGCAGCGCGCCGAAGCGCGCGTGAAAATGCAAAAGGGTCCCTAGTGTAAGAGTGTGAAATCATTTTTTTAAAATTACAAGGACGAACCTGTAAAGCCGTCATTCCGCACCTACTTTAAGAATAAATTCGACGGTATCGCTCGCCGAGAACATCAACGATGGTCTTGTGAACAGAATTGAGGTTGGATACTTGTGGTGGTCTGTCACCAATACTGAACTC
>NZ_JBPETA010000167.1:0-6616 GCF_051710365.1 Symbiopectobacterium sp.
GTATCGGTGCTATGCTCGACATCGCTCAGTCCGGTTGATGATTTGGGATCTTTATCGATTGATCAGATCGCTCAACTCGGACTGAGTTCCCTTCAGGTGATCTACTATTCGGAACAGTTATTTAGCGTAATCGGCGTAGCGTGCAACACGCGCGCCGACGCCAACTGTCGCTTGGCAATCCCCCAGCGTTGCCGGTCAAATCCCCCCTGATTTAACCGACTATGCAACGGACAAAAGCGGGCGCGAATCAACCAACGCTGCCCACCGCACCATGCCTCCATCGCATTTGGCAACGTGAGCGTGGCGTAAAACACCGGAAAAATCCATCGGCCTTGCAGCTTCTCAACCTGAACCAGAATCTGTTGATCCTGATGACCGGAGATGCGCATCTCAACGATCTTCACCTCAGCGCTCAGTGTGTTGCCATCAATGTCGGTCATTGTCATTAGCATGGAACGGGCATCAAGCAGCGCGAGCGCCAAACAGAGAAAGGAGAGACTCAACACGCGTACTATTTTGGGGCGGCAGGTTGCCAGCAGCAGCGTCGATATCATCAACACAGTGACTGAGGCCCAGCGCGGTGGTATCTGCGACAACCACAGCAGAGGCAGTGTTCCCGCAATAACAGCACATGACGCCAGGCTAAACGACATTTTCGCCATCGCTGCCCCCTTAAGTATTCAGCAGCCCGCAGAGTGACCGGAACAGCCCTATGCCACAGCGTTGCAGCGGGATTCGCACAGGATGACGCCAATTTTCATGATGGCGCAAGATGGGTGAAACGCGATCGCAATTGTCAGCGAGGCAGGGACAACGCGCTAAGCATCATGCAGGAGCCCAAAACGCAGCCATAAAAAAGGCCGCACAGGCGGCCTCAGACTGATGAAGAAGTCACTTCCCCCCTCGTCATCCTCGGCGGAAGCCGGGGATATCTGCAAGAGTAAACGTGTTTCTTTTGCAAGAGATTCCCGCCTTCGCGGGAATGACGGTGAGCATTGTGCTATTTGTCAGCAACATCAGGCCGCACAGGCGGCCTGATGAAAAAGGATGTACGCTTACGCCTCTTTGCCCGGCACGGCGCACTTCATTTCGCCCATCTCTTTCAGTTTCTTCGAGAGATCGCGACGCTCTTTCGACAGATCGGCATTCTTGATGATGTATTCATCCACGCGATCTTCATAGTCACCGCGCATGGTGGCAATAATGCCCTGCACATCTTCAATACTCATGCCCGGTTTCAGGTATTCGCTCAGGTTATCCAGCAGCAGCACACGCTTCTGGTTATCACGGATTTTCTTCTCGTTATCGACAATTTCACGTTGCAATTTGTTCTTGCGACGGAAAATTCGCACAAACTCGAGCACATCCTGGATACAGGGCTTGGTCGCCTTATCCATTGTTATCCTCTCACGTGAATCAGTTAACTTTGAGATCAACGGTGTGTTGACCGTCACTCCACTCACGATACAGGGGAGTGACTATGCTCGACAAGTCGGTTTTTCAGTTACGCCGCCTGCCGCCCCTTCAAAGGGGTAAATCGGTGACAATATCAACGATAATAGACGGCAATACGTTGATTGCGTACCTGTTCAATCTCCACCTGGGTATCAAAAATGGATTCCAGCACCGAGGAGACCATCACTTCTTCCGGCTTGCCGTTGTAAACAATTTGCCCTTTGCGCATCGCAATAATGTAATCCGAGTAGGCAGACGCAAAATTGATATCATGAATGACCAATACGATGGTTTTTCCCAGCTCATCCGCTGCGCGACGAATCTGTTTCATCATCGCTACCGCATGTTTCATATCGAGATTGTTCAACGGCTCATCCAGCAGCACGTATTCGGTATCCTGGCACAATACCATCGCCACATAAGCGCGCTGGCGCTGACCGCCGGACAGTTCGTCCAGGAAACGATCTTTAAACTCGGTGAGATTGAGGAAAGACAGTGCATCGGCAATGCGAGTGCGATCGTAAGCATTCAATCGCCCTTTCGTATAGGGATAGCGACCAAAACCAACCAACTCTTCAACGGTGAGGCGGCTGGTGAAACGGTTTTCCTGACGCAACACCGAGAGGCAGGTCGCCATCTGCTCACCGGGCGTGGTGGCAATATCCATCCCATTGACGGTAACGCGACCGCTGTCCGCCACCAGTAAGCGGCTTATGACCGATAATAGGGTGGATTTCCCTGCCCCGTTAGGCCCAATGATTGACGTTACGCCACCCCGAGATATGGTGGCGGTAATGTCATTCAGCACCACTTGATCGTAATAGGCCTTGGTTAGATGCTCGATCTCAATCACACGGCAACCTTTTTCAATAACAACAAGATAAACAGTGTCCCACCGATAAATTCAATCACGACGGACAACGCTCCCGCCATGTTCAGCAGGTGCTCCAGGATCAGCTGCCCGCCGACCAGGGATATCACCCCAAGCAGAAATGCCGTGGGCAACAAAATGCGATGCTGGCTGGAGCCAGCCACCAGATAAGCCAGATTGGCCACCATAAAGCCCAGAAAAGTGAGCGGGCCGACCAGCGCAGTAGAAACCGCCACCAGTACCGACACCAGCAGCAGAATCAGGGTGACGCTGCGGTTGAAGTTGATGCCCAGATTCACCGCGCTGTTACGCCCCAACGCCAGCACATCCAGCTCGAAACGCCGCCGCCAGATAACGATGGCAACCATCACCACGATCAGCGCGGTCAACGCGATCAGCTCCGGCACTGCGCGGGTAAAGGTGGCAAACATGCGTCCTTGCAATACGGCAAACTCCGTGGACGTCAGTAGACGCTGCATCAGGCTCGAAGCGCTACGAAACAGCGTGCCGCAGATAATGCCGACCAGCAACACCAGATGCAGGTTGTCGCGCCGCCCCAGAAACAGCCAGCGATAAAGCACCGCAGAGAACATCACCAGCAGTAGCGCTTCACACAGAAATTTGCCGCTGACGCCCACCCAGGGAATGCCCTTGGCCCCAAACAAAAAGATGATCAGCGTTTGAATCAGCACAAACAGGTTTTCGAAACCCATAATGGAGGGCGTGAGGATGCGGTTGTTAGTCACCGTTTGAAACAGCAGCGTGGAGGTGCTGGCGGCAAATGCCACCAGCAGCATGGTGGCTAACGTCAGGCCACGATGCACCAGAATGTACTGCAAATTGCTGCCGAGCTTGATGGTCATAAAAATAACGATCGTCGTCAGCGCCAACGCGCCGAGTAACCACAAGCGTTTCGCGGGCGTAGCGATAACGGCCATCAATCCGCTATCGCTGCGGGATAGTTTTACCTCGTTAACTGACATGGCGTTTTTGACTCAACAACAGGATAAGGAACACCACCGCACCAATGACGCCCAGAATGACACTCACCGGGATCTCAAACGGATAACGAATCACCCGCCCAATCACGTCGCACAGCAACACCAATCCCCCGCCAAGCAGGCACACCCAGGGAATGGTTTTACGCACATTGTCACCAAGCAGCATACTAATCAGGTTAGGCACGATCAGACCGAGAAAAGGCAGCGTACCGACCACCACCATCACCACCCCGCTGATGATGGCAATAATTGCCAGCCCGAGCAGCATCACTTGTCGATAGTTGAGACCGACGTTGACGGAAAACTCGCGCCCCATGCCCGCAACAGTGAAGCGATCTGCCGTCCAGCAGGCAATCAGCGTAAGAATACCCACCAGCCACAGCAGTTCGTAACGTCCTCGCAGCACGCCGGAGAAATCGCCTGATTCCCAGCCGCTCAGCGACTGCAACAGGTCAAAATGCATCGCAGCGAAGGTGGTTATCGCGCCGATCACAGCGCCCAACATAATACCTACCAGCGGCACCACCAGCGCCGATTTCAGCACGATGCGCCGCAACAGCAGCATAAACAGCACGGTGCCAGCCATGGCAAACAGACTGGCAACAGTCATTTTCACCAGCAGCGAGGCGGAGGGCATTAACACCATCACCACCAACAACCCCAGGCTGGCGGACTGTGTGGTCCCCGCCAGCGATGGCTCGACAAAGCGATTCTGCGTCAACAACTGCATGATCAAACCCGCCACGCTCATGGCACTGCCCGCCAACAGCAGCGCCAGCGTGCGCGGAACACGGCTGATCAAAAAGATATCGCGCATAATCGGATCGCGCCACACGGCATCCAGAGTCACCTGACCAGCACCGACGAACAGGCTGGCAACGATCATCCCCGCCAACAGGATAAATACGGCCGACAAATAGACAGGTTTCATGGCAAACATCGTGCTGTCAGATTACTTCTTGTCTAACGCTTTATTGACGTCATCAATCAGACGCGAATAGCTCTGCAAGCCACCCGCGATGTAGAGTGACGCGGAATCAAGATACACCACATGCTGGTTCTGCCACGCTTTGGTTTTCGTCACCAGCGGGTTATCCAACACTTGCTGAGCAGGCAAGCCGCCGGTGGTGCCGATAGCACTGTCACGGTCTAACACAAACAGCCATTCAGGATTGATGCTCAGCAACAGTTCAGCGGTAACCACGTTGCCATGGAGACCCGGATCGGGAAATTCAGTGGCCGTGGCGAACCCCAGTTCGTCAAACACAAAACCAAAGCGTGATTTCGGGCCATAGGCAGAAATCTTGCCGCCATTGACCATCAGTACCATGGCCGTACCAGCCTGCCCCGCTTTTTCACGGGTTTGCGCGACGCGTTGTTTGAAATCGTCGATCTTGGCTTTGACTTCTTCCTGTTTGCAGAAAATCTCGCCCAGTTGCTCAATGCGATGGATAAAGCTCGGCATAAATTGCTGCTCATCAACATCCAGAGAAATGGTCGGCGCAATACCGCTCAGTTTGTCATAGGCATCACGGGCGCCCGCCGGCAATAATCAAGTCCGGTTTGGCGCTGCTCAGCGCTTCATAATTGGGTTCAAACAGGGTGCCTGCATTCAGATATTCGCTGCCGGAGTACTTGGCCAGAAAAGGAGGAAGATGCGCGCTGCTTTGCGGCACACCGGCTACCGGGATCTGCAATGCATCCAGCGTATCCAGAATGGCAGGATCAAACACGACAACTTTTTTCGGATGCAGCGGTACCGTTGTTACCCCTTGGGCATGTTCAACACTCATGGTTGAACTGGCGGTAGAGGACGTCTCTGATTGATCGCACCCTGCTACTACCAGCAGAGAAGCTAAAAGCGTCGTTTTAATCGCACTGGAAAACCGCATCATCGTCTCCTTGTTAACTGCCTTCCTGCACTACGTGTTAGAAGGAATTTAATTATCATTCGCATTAAAGTGCGAAATTGTAACGAATGATGGTGTGAATGCATAGGGATTCCTGCCCCTTAGGAATTGATGCACATCAGGAAACCCGCACAGAATCTCATTTCAATGGTATTCTTGAGGCTTATCCGGACGAACGGCACACCCAAGGACAGTCGAGCGACAGTGAATATGGCCGATACCACACAACCCACGTTTTTCATCCATGAAAACAATACTATAGATTTAACCTACTGAATTACCTCACAGATAACAACCTAAAAAATTCAATGTGTACGCAAATGTGTACTCGCGCCATCCTTGGCATTCACACAGCTTAGTGGTGGGAATCTGTGAACGATTGGTTTCATTGATGGGTGAAAGCGCTCGACCTTATAGCCGAGCGGCGTGGGCTTTTGCTTAACTTTATCTTTAACAATTAATCAACAAAATATTTCCCATCAGGAATCCCTACCAAAATCAGAAAAATGGTACATTCTTTTCAGTGTCCTTACGACTTTGTTGAATAAATCGAACTTTTAGGTGATCATCTGCTCAGATCACTACCGTCATTTCAACATCTGCACCCCATGGCAAAGCAAAAGTTTAAAATAACCAACTGGTCAGCCTCTATCTGAGCCTGCGGGACTATGACGCGCAGGTGGGGGAAGCGATGGCGATGGCGATGGTCAAAGTACTTAACCGGATCACGCTATTAGGAATGCCGAACAGTATTCACATCACGTAACAATCGACCCGATGGGGCACAGTCGTTACAAGTTCTGATTTATTCAACAAAGCCATAAAGAGGAAGTTTTTATGTTCATGTTTTTGCCATTTTTGATTGCATTGGGTGTAGTCCTGGCTGCCATAACCGGAAAGGATAAAACCAGTTACATTCTGTGGGCTGCTTTATTGATCGCCACTGTTTTATCATTCATTCACCATGTAACTGATCCACTGAGCTTATCATTTTAAGGAGCTATACTATGAAAACCAAAACTCATCCAACGACGGTTGTCCACCTGGTTAATATTGTGGGACTTCTTGGAATATGCGTTTCTCTGGTTGTAGCTTTTTATTATCAACTCGTTATGCATGAATTGCCTTGTCCACTTTGCCTATTACAGCGGATTGGGCTCATCATAGCTGGTTTCGGTTTTTTATTTAACGTCTACTTTGGCCTACGAAACCTACATTATGGGATGGTGATTATTGGTAGTATCCTGACAGGAATTATGTGTATTAGTCGCGACTTGATCTGACACTGGACCTTGCAAGGTTGAGAGTTACCGGTTTTGATATGGGTGTCCAATCCTTATACAAAACACGAGGTAACTCTCATGATTCATACTAACAAT
>NZ_JBPETA010000168.1:0-6599 GCF_051710365.1 Symbiopectobacterium sp.
GTTACGGATGGTAACGTGGGGAGTACTCATGCTGATTGGTCTGCAAAAAGCAGTAATAAATTCAGAACTTCAGAATACCGTCAAGTCCCGAAAAAAGAAAAATCAGGTGCGGAATGACGGTTCTATATCTCTATATATGCTGCATCATTGTGGGCAGTACGCTCAACATGAACCGCAATACCTTGATTCAAGGATTCTTACGCATCTGAATCAGGATCAGGCCGAAGCACTGGGTCATATGTTGCCCATTGTGATGCTGGGGAGCCTCACCGCCATTATCCTGGCGGGAATATTGAATCAACTCGGCAAGCGCTTTCCACATCTGACCGGAGAGGGGGCGTTGATGTCTGACAACATGAACCTCAGCAACAGCACGCCCGCCTTGTCTGTGCAGCCCGGTGCGGGCAGCGCGAAGCCCGAGTTAGCGTCTATCGCTGCGGGAGCGCTACTCGCCATGCTGCTCTACATGGTGGGGGTGGAAATATACCGAGTCTGCGGGTTGCCCGCTCCGGTTGGTATGCTGTTTCTGGCGATCGCGCTGAAACTGATAAACGGGATTTCACCCTCACTGCTGGCAGGCTCGCAGGTGGTGTATAAATTCTTTCAGACGGCGGTGACCTACCCGATTCTGTTTGCGGTAGGGGTTGCGATGACATCCTGGCAAGCGTTGGAAGAGGCCCTGACATTAGCGAATCTGCTGGTGATTGTTTCCACCGTGCTGTCATTGGTGATGACTGGCTTTCTGGTGGGCAAAAAGATCGGCATGCATCCTATCGATGTTGCCATTATTTCTTGTTGTCAGAGTGGGCAGGGAGGAACGGGGGATGTCGCCATTTTGAGTGCGGGAGAGCGGATGGCATTAATGCCTTTCGCACAAGTTGCTACCCGCGTTGGAGGTGCTTTGAGTGTGTCATTGGCGCTTGTGTTGCTGAATACCATGTTGGTCTGAATGCCTGATACGTATTGGCTTGACGCCAGGTCTCTCCACACCGTAACGTTAAGAGGTTCAGCATCATGTCCCGCACGCCATGCAATGATAGGGTCGCTACGGCTGAGCTAAAGTTTAATAATCCGTTGCCGATACTGATGTGATGTTTTTTTCATGCGATTGGCTGCAGATGTGCATAGACCATTCATTTCATGATGGTGATAGGTGTGGTGGAACAGAATTCCAAAGAACAGTTTGTTAAGTGCAATAAACTGGCTATCTGCGCGACGTTACGCGACTTGCAAAAAAATGATATTACTGTGATGGCCAATCATGCGCGCGGGCAATTTATCAGCAAGATTCTGGATGTATTGCCAGATGATAACCTCTTTGTTTTCGACCTCGGTGGTGTGGAAACCGAAAACAGTCGCGCGTTGTACGCGGGCGATCTTGCTTTCGTGGCTGAGCCGGCGGGCGCAAAAGTAGAATTCAAATCCAGTATTGCCCGCACTGTTAATTTTCAAGGTTTACCGGCGTTCACGGCCCAGGTTCCACCGGAACTCTTCTACATACAGCGCAGAAACTATTTTCGTATTACTACGCCAGTGTGGCCACCGCTGCTGTGTCGCGGTGAGCTGGTGGATAAGACGCCGTTTCAGTTTGAAATCAAAGATATTTCCCTCGGTGGTTTAGGGCTGTTTACCGAACGTGACATGAGCGACGTGATGTCTCCGGGCGACATTCTGGAAAATGTTGAGATGGATCTGGATGAATACTGCTTCTTCTGCGTCGATATGCAACTGGTGGGGCAGGCTGACAGTAAGGTCGTTGACAGCAGAGGCGAAGTGAAAGTGATGAAGCGGCTGAGCTTTAAATTCCCGGCGCTTTCGGCCTCCCAGGAGCGCGATTTGCAGCAGGTGATCTATGAATTGGAGCGCTTGCAAATCCAGAAAAGAAAGCGTTTTCAGGATTGATTCCGGACGGTGCTTGGTAGAATAATATTTTTTTACATTTAGGTCGGCGAGAATACCACCTAATGTCATTAAGAATAACACTATAGCTTGCCAGAACATCCCGATTAAGGCATTATACGCGCCCTGTAAATAGCCGACGCTTCAATAGCGTCGGTTATTTTTTGCATCAATACATGACGCAACATCTGTGTTTTCAACCAAGAGGCCGGACATCGATCCGGATAGATAATCAGTATTCTGTGTGCCAAACGGCCACGATGAGGAAAGGAAAATGGGGCAATTTCTCAATAGGGCACCGGCGTTTGTCGGTCCAGCGTTGTCTGTTGTGGGAATAGGAGAGGTTTATCATGTCTGTTAACAGTGCCGCTCCGGCTTCGCAACGTGCTCAGTTAAGAAAAACCCTGACGCTGTGGCAGGTGGTCATGATGGGGCTCGCGTACATGCAGCCAATGACCATTTATGATACTTTCGGCATCGTGACCAATTTGACGGATGGCCATGTCGCCACCGCCTATGGTTTTGCACTGATTGGTATCCTGTTTACTGCTGTCAGCTACGGCAAACTGGTGCGCCGTTTTCCTTCCGCAGGCTCAGCCTACACTTACGCGCAAAAGGCGATCAGTCCGCACGTCGGCTTTATGGTTGGCTGGTCTTCGTTGCTCGATTATCTGTTTATGCCGATGATCAATATTCTGCTGGCGAGAACCTATCTGGAAGCGATTTTCCCCGGGGTACCAGCCTGGATTTTCGTGGCAGGGTTGGTCGCACTGATGACGCTGTTCAACCTGCGCGGTATCAACATTGTTGCCAACCTGAACTCGATTATCGTGGTGGTGCAGGTGGCGATCATGGCGGTGTTCCTGGGCCTGTTGATTCACGGTGTCTCACAAGATGAAGGCGCAGGTACGCTGGTGAGTACGCGACCGTTCTGGTCCGAGAATGCGCACGTTGTGCCGATGATTACCGGCGCGACCATACTGTGCTTCTCTTTCCTGGGCTTTGATGGCATCAGTTCGTTGTCAGAAGAGACCCCGGATGCCGGACGCGTGATCCCGAAAGCGATATTCCTGACCGTACTGATTGGCGGTGTGATCTTTATCGTGGTGTCTTATTTCCTGCAACTCTATTTCCCAGACGTTGCCCGATTCGATTCGCCAGAATCTTCCCAGCCAGAAATCATGCTGTATGTGGCAGGGAAATTCTTCCAATCAATTATCCTGGTGTTCTCCTGTGTTACCGTACTGGCTTCCGGTATGGCCGCGCATGCGGGGGTGTCTCGCCTGATGTATGTCATGGGACGTGACGGCGTGTTCCCAGAACGCTTCTTCGGCTATATCCACCCGCAATGGCGCACGCCGTCGCTGAACGTACTGCTGGTCGGTGTGGTGGCTCTCTCTGCGGTTTCATTCGATCTGGAAGTGGCAACGGCGTTGATTAACTTTGGTGCGCTGGTGGCATTTACCTTTGTTAACCTGTCGGTGATTTCGCAGTTCTATCTGCGTGAAGGCCGTAACCGCACGCTGAAAGACACCTTCCACTATCTGGTGTTGCCGCTGTTAGGCGCATTGGCGGTGGGTGCGCTGTGGCTCAATCTGGAGAAAAGCTCCATGACGTTGGGGCTGATCTGGGCATCTATTGGCCTGATCTACCTGGCGTTTGTGACACGCACTTTCCGTGAGCCGGTACCGCAGTGCAGCGAAGAGGTGCTGTGAGGGTATAGCGGGTAACAGCACTGTTCGACCTTGGGCCGGTTCACGATGTGAACCGGCTTTTTTGTCTTTAACACCGTAAAAAATCAGCTGACCAAGGTCTGTGTATAGACAAACAGGGCTTTTAGTAACTCGGCTTTACGCTTGTCGTCTTCGTGCTGAGCATAAAGTTCTTTAAAATTAGATACATAGTCTTGAAGACGCTCGGGCGTGAATACCGCTTTACGGTGCTGTAACCAACGCTGTTGCTCACTATCATCCAATGTCCCGGGAAAGTTTCTGGCGCGATAACGGAATAATAAGTGCGCGATGCGATTGTCATTAAATGACAGATCCAACGCAGGCAGGTTCTTTGCTGCCGTTTGCTGAATAATGTCCATGGCAGCCCGGTCGGCATCGCCAAAAAAGCCATCATATAACCGCATATCCACGTCACTGTCCGGCGTGAAGGGCGGCGCATCGGCATAGAGCGCAACCACTTTTTCGCGAAGATCGCTGCGTTGACGTAGCACCGACAGGTTATCGAGACAACGCTGGCGATCGATCCCCAGTCGAGCAGCATCTTCTGGGCGCAGCGTGTTGGTGGGGGCCAGCACCGGGCATTTATTGATATGCACCAGTTTGACGGGGGCCGGGCTTTGCTCAGGTGCCAGACGCTCACGCGGGGTATAGAGCCGTTCACGGAGCGCATCAGCATCCAGCTCAAGCAGCGGGGTGATATCTCCGGCCAGATCGCACAGGATGACCGCATTGCGATTTTCCGGGTGCCAGGCCAGCGGTACCACCCAACTGGTATTGCCACGCGCCGCGCCAAACATCCCGCTGACATGCACCAGGGGCTTCATTTGAGGAATATCGATAAGCTGGCTGACCTTGTTTTTATTACGTAGCGCAAACAGATACTGGAACAGTTTCGGCTGAGCTTGCTTAAACAACTTCGCCATGGCAATGGTGGCATACACATCGGACATGGCATCGTGGGCGTGTTCATGTGCTACGCCATTGGCCTGTGTCAGGTGCTCCAGACGAAAACTGGGCAAACCATCATCATTCAACGGCCACTCGATACCGTCCGGGCGCAAGGCGTAGCAGGCGCGCAGCGCATCCAGCAAATCCCAGCGAGAATTTCCGTGCTGCCAGCTGTACGCATAGGGATCGTAGAAATTGCGGTAGAAAATGTTGCGGCTCACCTCATCGTCGAAGCGAATATTGTTGTAACCCATGATGCAGGTGTTCGGCACGCTGAAAGCAGCATGAATCTGGCGCGCAAATTCCGCTTCGCAAACCCCTTTGGCTTGCGCGATTTGCGGCGTAATGCCAGTGATGAGCACCGCTTCCGGTTCGGGCAGGTAGTCATCCGTGGGCTGGCAGTAGATCACCAGAGGCTCACCAATGATATTGAAGTCCATATCGGTACGCACACCAGCAAACTGCGCCGGGCGATCGCGGGCAGGGTGTTTACCGAAGGTTTCATAATCATGGATAAAGTACGTTGGCTGTATTGATGTGTCGCTCATTGTCTTATTAATCGCTCTCGTGCTTAATTTTATCTATTAAAACCAGTGCGTTAAAGTGATTGTCTGTCTTTGTTTGTCTTAGGCTGTACTGCAATTCATTAAATTGCATTTGCTAGTCCGATGGCATTTGTGTACATAATTGGTACACATTCCAATTTAACTAGTGTACACAATACTATCATGGCCCTCAGCGACACAAAACTACGGTCACTACTTGGAAAATATCAGGACTCGCGTACAGAGTTAACCGATGGTGATGGCCTATCTGCTAGGGTATCACCAAAAGGCTCCATCGCCTTTCAGTTTCGCTACCGATGGAACGGTCAACCACAGCGCCTAACAATCGGCAAGTACCCCGCGATGCCACTAAAGGACGCTCGCGTACTCGTCGGAGAACTCAGGCTAATGTATGACAGAGGAGAAGATCCGCGTAATCATTTCTCACCGGACGGAGCCACGCAAGAGCTTACTCTATCAGAATGCATTGATTGCTGGCGTCAGGATTATGTACACACGCAGTTACGTCCCAAGACAGCAGCGCTGTATGAGGCTGTAGCGGTAAGGATTATCCGCGATGAATTCCCCGGTAGACCGATAGATACAATCAACGTGCGTGAGTGGATGGACTACTTCACCGAGCAGGAGAGGATAAACAGCAAACGAGCCAGAACCCTCTTTGTCCAAACGAAATCAGCAATAAATTGGTGTATCCGCAGGCAACTGATAAACGGTTCGTCGCTGATGAAAATCAGTCCGAAAGATATCGGAACGCGGTCAGATCGCGGGGAGAGGGTTTTCACTTACACGGAGTTGGCGAAAATATGGATCTCGATAGAACAAAGCCGAGCTACAACGCCAAACAAGCTACTTCATCAAATGTCTATGTTATGGGGATGCCGCAACACCGAGTTGCGAGAGTCTGCATCCAGAGAGTTCAATATGGAAGATTTGATATGGACGATTCCCGGTGAAAGGAGCAAGGCAAAAAGCGCCATCAGACGTCCCATATTCGACCAGATAAAACCGATGCTGGAGAGGCTTATGGATGCCTACGGGGATGTCCTTTTCCCCGGTCAGCGGCTTTCTGAACCCATGACTATCGCTGCCGCAAACCGGTTTATTGTCCGTTTGCGCGAGGGCATGGATTTGGGGTACTGGAGGGCGCACGATTTCAGGCGCTCTCTATCAACCAGATTATCAGAGGAAGGAGTCGCGCCGCACGTCACTGAGAAAATGCTAGGCCACGAACTTGGCGGTGTGATGGCGGTGTACAACAAGCATGATTGGCTGAAAGAACAGAAAGAAGCATACGAACTGTATGCAGATAAAATTTTCTGGCACATTAAGTGTACTAGCTCAGACCTGATCTGACAGTTACCGGTTATTTATACAGGTGTCTGTCAGATTAAATCTGGTTCAGATTTTTTTCTGCCCAGACCCGTTTACCATCAAGTAATGTTGCCATTGGCGT
>NZ_JBPETA010000169.1:0-6594 GCF_051710365.1 Symbiopectobacterium sp.
CACAGCGCGTTGGGTTTTCCTCTGTTTTTTTGGGATTTATGAGTTCAGTATTGGTGACAGACCACCACAAGTATCCAACCTCAATTCTATTCACAAGACCATCGTTGATGTTCTCGGCGAGCGATACAGTCGAATTTATTCTTAAAGTAGGTGCGGAATGACGGTTCAAACGCGTTGTCTGGTTCAATGAGCGGCTTAATGGCGAATATTGTCGGCAGATCTACTCTACCGTTAATCTTATTGGAGAATTTGGGGATGATTTGTGCTATCGTGGCATTAATGCATTTCGAAAAAAAATCGGGTATTGAATATCAAATTGACAATGCGTAATAAAGAGGATTATACGCGTAAAGCTATCATGGATTGTACGTTAAATACCATAGCGAGTCGTGCATCTATTATTGTCTCTGCCTACGCGGCGGCATGCGCATTGCCCTTTGGCGGATACGCCGCCAGTACAATAGTGGGAATCACTATGGGGACCGCCTATACCGGATTTGCTTATGCCCATAACCAGAACAGAAAAGAATCCGTAACGGAAGCAGCGGAAATGGAAAGCATAAAAACAGAAGAAAACAAGAAAACAGAACAACGTGATGCCGTGTACATGAACGCGATGTCTGGTCTGTGATTCAGTCAAAACAAAATGCCTGGCGTTGAAGCCAGGCATAAACACAATAGACAAGATCAAGGCGTAATCGCACGACCCGTGCGGCGATCCAGGCAGCGGTCGCTATTGGCTTCCCAATAGGCATTAACGTTGCTGCTGGTATTACATTTCTCTTGCAAATCAATGGATTTGTCGAACTTATCGAATTCTTTCTCTCTGCGGTTATTCACTTTGTTACGCAGTGAACGGGTGCTATCCCATTGCTCTTTGCTTTGACGCGCCGCTTCTTTGGAGAGCGCGCTATCGCCTGATTCCACAATGATGTGGCGGGTATCTGCGAGAGCAGTAGCCTGCCATGCACCGGCCAAAACGACCAGCGACAGGGGGAACAGTGCACGTCGCAGTAATTTGAGGGTTTGATGGTTCATGTTTCATCCTGACGAACTAAAGGGTGATGACCCGCGATGTTTCCACAAACGCGCTGATTACGCGGGTGTTAGCATCGCAACAAAAACACTATAGCATTCTTGTCTGCAATAACTCTATAACACCACGCGCATCCTAATGACACCGACAGGGGAGATAAGTTTTATGCGTCGCGGTGTACGCTCAATCCCGCATAGGATTGGCTCACCGGCATCATCTCCAAGGTATTGATATTAACGTGTGCAGGCAGTGTTGCCACTCAGAACACGGCTTCAGCAACGTCCTCTGCGGTTAACGGTTGGGTGTTGTCGTAGGTTTTGGAAACCTTGTCCTCATTGCCTTTGAATCTGACCGATGAGAATTCGGTGCCGCCAACCAACCCCGGCTCGATATTGGTAACGCGCACCTGAGTGCCGAACAAATCAGCACGCAGGCCCAGGCTAAACTGACGCACAAACGCTTTGGTGGCGCCATACACGTTCCCGCCAGCATAGGGTCAGTTGCCTGCGGTTGAGCCGATATTGATCACATGGCCCTGATTGCGCTTCACCATTTCAGGCAACACGGCGCGGGTCATGTAAACCAGCCCTTTGTTATTGGTGTCGATCATCGTTTCCCAATCATCCAATTGGGTGTTATAAGCGGGCTCTAACCCAAGCGCCAACCCAGCGTTGTTGACCAGTACGTCAACATCGCGCCAGTCGGCGGGCAGGGCGGCAATCGCGCTTTCAACCGATTGACGATCGCGCACGTCAAACGTCACTGTATACACTGACTCACCCAGCTCCGCCTTCAGTGCATCCAGACGATCCTGACGTCGACCGCTGGCAATAACGCGGTGACCCGCCTGAATGAATTTACGCGTAATCGCTGTACCGAAACCCGCTGTTGCGCCAGTAACAAAAATAATCATGGTAGTCCTCACGTTTGATTCCATTAGTGCAAGCTCGTCATGATACCAAAAGGGATCATGGCGGAATGTCAGAGATGACACCAGCTTACCGGAAAAAGGCATACAGTGACTACTGTTACGCGATAGCGTTATCGGCTTCACCCGCTTGATAAAGGCGTTCCAGTATGTCAGGAAAGGCTGATTGCACCCGGTTCCAACTTGGCACGAAGGGCTTATCGCCGGGGCTTTCACTGTATACGTGGCCGGATGCGGTAATCACATCAGAGAACAACTCAACCGCCAACTCTTCACCGTGACGATCGAAAGCCAGGCCATTCATTTTGGCATCATGCTCGAAAGCATCGATCATATCCAATGCCGTACGGTAATTAGGTTGCACGCAGCACGCGGAAAGCGTCGGGCCCTGTATCGCCAGCTTGCGGTACAGGGCTTTGGTGATGTCCATGGCCATACGCTGCAATCCCGCGTCGGGGTTATCTTCGGACATTGGCTGATGTTTGTGATCGTAATTATCGGCGATATCTACCTGGCAAATGCGACTGGTCGCCGTGCCACGGTATATTTCCGACAACACACCAATTTCTAACCCCCAGTCACTCGGAATACGCAAGTTGTTAAGTACGTGGGTGCGCATCGCAAATTCGCCGGACAAGGGGTAGCGGAAGCTGCGCATGTAATCGAGATAGTCCGAATTGCCATAGACCTTTTGCAGCGACTTCAGCAGTGGAAAAACCAGGAGTCGACCGACACGTCCATTGAGTTTCTGATTGGCAACACGGGCGTAGTAACCTTTACAAAAATCATAGTGAAAGTTCGGATTGGCAACCGAGTAGAGCAGGCGGGTCAACATTTCCCGACTATAAGTGACAATGTCACAATCATGCAGTGCAATAATTACGATTTCTGTCAGGTAGTTGACCTGCGACAGCTCATCAATGATATGCGTTAACGCAGGGCCTTCCAGCTCGGAAAAGAGCGACGGCAGTATCAGTCCCATACTGTTTTGACCAGAAAAAACCTGCAACTCGTACTCCAGTTCATCGGGGTTTCTTCTAGTAAGGTTATGAAAATTAGTAATTATCCCATCCTGATAAAATTCACTCATCGCATACCTCGCGTTTGTTGTTGATGGAAATGAAATGGTCTAGACCTTCACTCCATCCCGTTGGCCCGGTGTCATGCGTGAAATAGGCTTTGCCCGTGTAAGAATCGTCCAATGTGATGTGCTGCTGGCTTTGACTCTTGATCACCACCGCATAATCGGTGCTTTGCAATAAAGCAACATCATTGGGGCCATCCCCCAAGCTTAATGTTATGGGGATAGTTTCGGTAACGTGCTGATATTGCAGACCTAGCCAACGGGCCGCACGCCCTTTACTGATGTTTTTGCCCATCATATGATAGAAGCGTCCCCCTTGTGTCAACGCTAAACCGTGGCGATCCAATTGATGGATAAAGTGTTGCAGTGCCGCGTCATCGTCGTGCCACAACAAGGGTTCGGACGCTTGACGCAGACGCGCACGTTTGGCATCGGCCAATGGCAAGCCTGTCAGCGTTGCAACGTCGGAATCAGTCAGCGTTGCAAACCCGATGAAGTTAAAGTGGTGTTCCAGACGAAGACGTTCCAGCAGAGCGCAAATCTCAACATAGCCAGTGGAAAATAGCTTACAAGGATAATCAGCATGCGTGTGCCAGTGTTCAGGCAATGCTATGCTGGCTCCGTTCTCAGCAATAAAGGGACAGTGTTCCAGCCCCAACTCACGGCGGATCAATGTGGTTTCGCAGACGGTTTTACTGGTGGTGATGATGACGGGAATAGCGTGTTGCTTCAGGCGCCGCAGCCAGGGCGCGGCGGGTTGCCAGTCGTAGGTATCGTGATCCAGCAGTGAACCATCCAGATCGCTAAAAATGAGCATGTTATCACTAAGCTCAGGCATATCGCGTCTCCTGTCATCAATACCGGAATCAACCACACCGGCAATGTGTTGGAGCAGGACCAACCCCACAAGCTGAGCCTACTGAGTCTCACAACGTGACGTAAATCACATAACAAACTGTATGTACAAATGCGTGATAATGCAAAGCGCCCTGGTTCCCAGCCCTTCCTTTTCGGAATAACCCTCATTCTGTTGTGCAGCGATCGCTATTGATTTGCATCATTATCGTTAAATTAAAGTTAAATAATGAGTTGCCGATAGACTTAGTCACAGGGAGCTCGTCGCAATGGAATGTTGATTATAGGTAGGATCAACACCAGGAGAGCCATAATGGCCATACCCGCTATTAATAAAAAAACAATGAGTACTCGTGCACAAATGTTATTGACCGGTGCGCTGACCATCGCTCTCGGTTTTACTGTGACGATTGGTGTTCTAAGTTGGCAATCGAGCCGTGAACAAAAATTTCTGGCAGAAAGCTACTTGCAGCAAATAGCGCAAAGTGAAGCGCTGAAAATTCAGCAAGAGCTTAATTATGCGCGTGATGTCGCCCACAACCTGGGACATAGCCTGATAGCGCTTCCCGCCGCTGGCGTGCAAGATCGTGCGGTTGTCGACAAGTTGATGGAGCAGGCGTTACGCTACCTGTCTATTTCTGTGATTTTCGAACCAGACGCGTTCGACGGGCGGGATGCAGAGTTTGCCACGCAACCCGGTCAGGCACCAAACGGCCGCTATGCCTGGTTTGTCGATCGCGATCAGGCTGGAAAATTCAACATGCATCCGCTGTTATCATATGCGACGCCGGGACAGGGAGATTACTATCTGCTGCCGCAAAAAAGTCAAAAAGATACGCTGATTGAACTCTATTCCTACGCCTACAACGGGGTTCCAACGCTATTGACCTCTGTGGTGTCACAGGGGAAACTGTGGGGCGTAGTAACCTCGGATATTTCTCTCGCGTCATTACAACAGCGCGTTAACCAGATAAAACCTTGGGAAGGCGGCGGCTATGCGATGTTGCTTTCCAGTGCCGGCAAAGTCATTTCCTATCCGGATAAAACGCAAACCAGCAAGGCCTGGATGGGTGAAACAGACAATTTCTCGTCGGCGGTGTTACAACATCATGATGCTATTTTGGGTGAAGATGCCTTGGTCACTTGGCAACCGGTTACCATTGGTAACAGCGCTGACAAATGGTATCTGGGCGTAGTCGCACCGGTCGATGCGGTCATGGAAGCCTCTCAGCGTCAGTTGCGAAATGCGTTGATTTTAATGGTGCTCAGCATTCTTTTTGTCAGTGCGCTGCTGGGCATGGTGTTCAACCGTAAAGTGCTGAAACCGCTCGGTGGCGAGCCGCTCGAGGCGGCAACCATCGCGTTGGCTGTCGCAGAAGGACAACTGAGCAATACCATCGTAGTACAACCCAACGATCGTAAGAGCCTGTTTTATGCGCTGAACACCATGCAAACACAGTTACGGCAGGTTGTAGGGCAAATCAAAGATGCCAGCGGTGCAGTGCGACAAGGCGAAGCAGAAATAGCCAGCGGCAATATCGATCTGGCCTCACGCACCGAGCAACAAGCCGCGGCGCTGGAACAGACCGCTGCCAGTATGGCAGCAGATCACCGCCACGGTAAAACACAACGCCAACAATGCGTATCAGGCAACGGTGCTGACCGAAAATGCCACTAAAATTGCTCTCAAAGGGGAAGGCCTGGTGAGTCAGGTAGTGAAAACCATGGCGGAAATCGATGAAGTGCCAGAAAAATCGGTGACATCACCACCATGATCAACAGCATCGCATTCCAAACCAATATCCTGGCACTGAACGCCGCTGTCGAAGCGGCACGGGCAGGGGAACAGGGAAGGGGATTTGCCGTTGTGGCTTCAGAAGTACGTAATCTGGCACAACGCAGCGCCAGCGCGGTCAAGGACATCGCCACCTTGATCGAAGAATCCAGCCAGCGCGTGGGCAGTGGCGTTCAACTGGTGAATGATGCGGGTAAAACCATGCAGGAAATGACGCAGGCGGTCAGTTCGGTACAAAGTATCATCGGTGAAATTGCCACAGCATCAGATGAGCAGGCAAAAAGCATCAGCCAGGTCAGCATTGCCGTCAATGAAATGGATGGCGTAACCAAGCAAAACTCAGCATTGGTCCAGGAGATGTCCGCAGCGGCCAGTTCGCTTGAGGAGCAATCCTTGTTGCTGGCCCAGACCATTGAGCATTTCCGTCTCAATGCAGAATCAACGCTGGCACTGCCCGGCGCACGCTAACGGTTGCTCAGCACGTCACTAACGTCCGGTATCATCCATTTATTTTTCGGATGGTACCGGTTACCACTGCGTGGTTAACCAGGAAAAACGATGCGGACCCGTAATGTATGCCATCACGCCAAGGATAAAGCAGGCGGCCAACACGTGAAAGGTAATAAGAAAATAGTAATAAAAGGGGGATTGCGCTTTGTGCACATAGTTACGTTTTGATGTGCCCTTGAGTACTTCTGTTCTGAGCGCCTTAATCACATCATGAGCCAGACTGCATGCGGTTAAGACGCCGGCGACAACAATCCAATACTCTGTACTAGCTCAGACCTGATCTGACAGTTACCGGTTATTTATACAGGTGTCTGTCAGATTAAATCTGGTTCAGATTTTTTTCTGCCCAGACCCGTTTACCATCAAGTAATGTTGCCATTGGCGTG
>NZ_JBPETA010000170.1:0-6556 GCF_051710365.1 Symbiopectobacterium sp.
CAAAAATGGACGATGCCGCTGAGGGACTGGCGTATGGCTATGAGCCGCTTTATTATCGAGTTCGGTGATCGTCTGGACGGTCACTACTGAGAAAAGGCATTTACACAGAATCGTGTACAGGGTCTTTGATGGCGCATTTTTCGTTATGATGCCGTCTTCGTCATCATAGCTTAACGGCGTTATGGTTAAACATAACGCCACGTGCGGTAATCACCGTGCACCTTTATGTCAACCCGCCCGCGCGCCTGATGGTCTTACAGCGCATGCCCCTTTTGCGTGGTTGATGATGATTGACTAACCAGAGAGACAGTAAATAGAACGCCATGAGCGACGACCATTCTCAAAACAGCGATAGCCCCAGTCCCAAGAAAGGATTCTTCTCACTGATCCTTAACCAGCTTTTTCATGGTGAACCCAAGGATCGCAGTGACCTCCTCGCCTTTATCCGTGATTCCGAACAAAACGATCTGATCGACCCAGACACCCGCGATATGCTCGAGGGGGTAATGGATATCGGGGAGCAGCGCGTACGGGATATCATGATACCCCGTTCGCAGATGATCACACTGAAGCACAACCAAACGCTGGAAGAGTGTCTGGATGTGATTATCGAATCAGCGCACTCGCGTTTTCCGGTGATCAGTGAAGACAAGGACCACATTGAAGGCATCCTGATGGCCAAGGATCTGCTGCCGTTTATGCGCAGCGATGCCGAACCGTTCAGCATGGAACAGGTGCTGCGTCCTGCGGTCGTGGTGCCGGAAAGCAAACGCGTGGACCGCATGCTGCACGAGTTCCGTTCGCTGCGTTATCACATGGCTATCGTCATCGATGAGTTTGGCGGTGTTTCTGGGCTGGTCACCATTGAAGATATTCTTGAGCTGATCATTGGCGAAATTGAAGATGAGTACGACGACGAAGAAGATCGCGATATCCGTCAACTGAACCGACACACCTATACCGTGCGCGCGTTAACACTGATTGAAGATTTCAACGAGGTGTTTGGCACCCAGTTCAGCGATGAAGAAGTGGACACCATCGGCGGGTTGGTGATGCAAGCCTTCGGCCATCTGCCTGCGCGTGGTGAAACCATCTACATCAACGGTTACCTGTTCAAAGTTGCCATGGCGGACAGTCGACGTATTATTCAGACTCATGTCAGAATCCCTGACGAGGCGCCTCAACCAACACTGGAACCTTAATTCGACAATGTCTGTCATGTCTGTTTTACGACGCCAGCGGGTGCGCATCCTGCTGGCGCTGTTCTGTGGTGCCTGGGGCACCCTGGCGTTTTCACCGTTTGATTTCTGGCCTGCTGCGCTGGTTTCGCTATGCGGATTGCAAGCCCTGACGCTGAACAGAACCTGGCGGCAATCCGCCGCCATTGGTTTTAGCTGGGGCTTTGGCCTGTTTGGCAGCGGAGTAAACTGGGTGTACGTCAGTATCGCCGAGTTCGGCGGCATGCCGGAAGCCATTAACGTGTTTCTGGTAGTGCTGCTGGCGCTCTATCTGTCGCTTTACCCCGCGCTCTTCTCAGGGCTGTTAACGCGCATTTGGCCGCGAACGACGCTGGTGCGTCTGATCGTGGTCGCGCCGGTCCCGTGGCAGTTCACTGAATGGTTGCGCGGTTGGGTACTCACCGGCTTTCCCTGGCTGCAATTTGGCTATAGCCAGATCGATGGGCCGCTGCAAGGTCTGGCGCCGCTGCTTGGGGTTGATGGTATCAACCTCTTGTTGGTCATCATTGCCGGCCTGCTGGTGTTCGGTACCACACGACGCAAAACTATCCCTCTTTACTGCGCCATTGCGCTGCTGCTGCTTCCCTGGCCGTTGAAGTTTATCCATTGGTTCACGCCTCAACCAGAGCGCGCAGTCAACGTTGCGCTGGTGCAAGGCAATATTGCCCAGGCACAAAAATGGGATCCCAATGCGTTGCAACAGATTCTGAACATCTACCGGGATGCCACACTGCCTTATCTGGATAAAGCGCCGATCGTTATCTGGCCAGAATCGGCCATCTCTGATGTAGAAACGCGTCAGCAAGCGTACTTGCAGCACATCGATGAGCTACTGCGCGCGCACAATAGCAGTCTGGTCACGGGAGTTGTGGATGCACGCCGCCGCACAAACGAGCAAGTTGACTTCTACAACAGCATTATCGTGCTGGGTGGCAGCGAACCGTACCGTTATCCCAGCACAAATCGCTACAACAAGAATCATCTGGTGCCGTTTGGTGAATTCGTTCCGCTGGAAACGCTGCTCCGTCCGTTAGCGCCGTTCTTCGATCTGCCGATGTCTTCGTTCAGCCGTGGTCCTTACCAACAGCCTCAGCTCCAGGTTAACGGTATACGGATGACGGCCACGGTCTGTTATGAAATTATTCTCGGGCAGCAAGTACGCGATAACTTCCAGCCTGATACCGATATGCTGCTGACTATCTCCAACGATGCCTGGTTTGGTCGTTCTATCGGCCCATGGCAACATTTCCAGATGGCCCGCATGCGTGCTCTGGAGTTAGGGCGTCCGCTGCTACGTGCGACCAACAATGGCGTGACTGCCGTTATCGGCCCGCAGGGTGAAATCAGTGCCGAACTGCCGCAGTTTACGCGCAAGGTACTGCTCACCAAGGTGACGCCAATCACCGGCATCACCCCTTACGCACGCTTAGGTGCCTGGCCAATGTGGATCATTCTCGCCGTGCTGGCCGGTGTAGCCTGCATCGCGCGTCTGCGTCGTTAACGCAATAACCGGCAGGCGCGGCCTGCCGGTTTCCCGTCAATACCCACCATACCTTCGTGTAATACCCGCCATCTCCAATTTGCATAATTGGCACATCATTTGCTTATTATTCATTGAATAACAGAGTGTAACGGGATGATTCCGTTGTTTGTTCTCTGAAAACCAGCGAAAAAGCACCCTGATGGGGCAATCGGCGCACCAAAATAGTGCTAAACGATTTTAGTGCAGTGATTTAGTGCAGTTGAGTTCTCAAAAGACAAACAAATTTATTTCATTTTGTTCACAATCAGCTATTTTTTAAAGATAAAGGCAAGTACTCGCTCTTTTATGGTGCATAACCCGTCGCACCCGAGAGAGCGCTCTATCGGCATGATTGAATTCGCAACCGCCTTAGCGTCATAGCGACTGCCGTCATCACAACAGCAAAGGAGTTACAACATGCAAATGCGTAAACTGGCACTGTCACTGCTTCTGATTGGTACAGCCGCAAGCAGCCTGGCTCATGCAGAAGAATTAACGGAAACGCTGAAAAAGATTAAAGACAATGGCGTCATCGTTGTTGGCCACCGTGAGTCTTCCGTGCCATTTTCCTACTATGACAACCAACAGAAAGTGGTTGGTTACTCTCAGGATTACTCGAACAAAATTGTCGATGCGGTCAAAGCGAAAATTGGCGTTGCCGATCTTCAAGTCAAACTGATCCCAATCACGTCCCAGAACCGTATCCCGTTGCTGCAAAATGGCACCTTTGATTTTGAATGTGGTTCCACCACCAACAACCTGGAACGTCAGCAACAGGCCGCCTTCTCCAATACCATCTTTATCGTTGGTACACGTCTGCTGACTAAAAAAGACTCGGGCATTAAAGACTTCCCGGATCTGGCGGGTAAAACCGTGGTCGTTACCTCAGGCACCACCTCTGAAAAACTGCTTAACCAGTTGAACGAAGAGAAAAAATTTAATATGCGCATCATCAGCGCCAAAGACCATGGCGATGCATTCCGTACCATGGAAACAGGCCGCGCCGTTGCCTTTATGATGGATGATGCGTTACTGGCCGGTGAACGTGCCAAAGCCAAACAGCAGAGCGACTGGGTGATCGTCGGCACCCCACAATCCGAAGAAGCCTATGGCTGTATGCTGCGTAAAGACGATCCGCAGTTCAAAAAACTGGTTGATGACACTATCGCGACGTTGCAAACCTCTGGTGAAGCGGAAAAATCCTTTGATCGCTGGTTCAAACAGCCGATTCCGCCTAAAGATCTCAACATGAACTTCGATTTGTCAGCAGAGATGAAGGCACTGTTCAAAGCGCCTAACGATAAAGCATTAAACTAACAACAAGTGAAAACAAGGGCAGACAGCTTGCCCTCGATTGTTGACTCGTGGCTGGACAGACAGGCGTCAGACGGTCGTTCCCCGTCTGGCGTCCCGGCCCAAGCGGTGGATATCGCAGATGTTGATTATGCGCACTGCCCTTTCCCACCAATGGGTTATCGCCACTCATCAATCTTCAGGGTAGCTCTGCTACCCTTTTTTTACCGGAGTTTGCTATGTCTATAGATTGGAACTGGGGTATTTTTTTACAAGCCGCCCCGTTCGGTAATACCACTTATCTTGGGTGGATTTGGTCTGGGTTGCAGGTCACTGTGGCGCTGTCAGTCTGCGCCTGGATCATTGCATTCGTTGTCGGCTCGGTTTTCGGCATTTTGCGCACCGTACCCAACCGTTTTCTGTCAGGTCTCGGCACCTGCTATGTGGAAATGTTCCGTAACGTTCCACTTATCGTTCAATTTTTCGCCTGGTATCTGGTTGTTCCCGAATTATTGCCGCAAAACATCGGCATGTGGTTTAAAGCGGAACTGGATCCCAACATTCAGTTTTTCGTCTCCTCCATGGTCTGTTTGGGCCTGTTTACCGCCGCTCGCGTCTGCGAGCAGGTGCGCGCAGGTATCCAATCCCTGCCGCGCGGCCAGAAAGCCGCGGCGCTCGCGATGGGGCTAACGCTGCCGCAAACCTACCGCTACGTTCTGCTGCCCAACGCCTATCGCATTATCGTACCGCCCCTAACGTCTGAAATGCTCAACCTGGTGAAGAACTCGGCCATCGCCTCAACCATCGGGCTGGTGGACATGGCCGCACAGGCGAACAAACTGCTGGACTACTCTGCGCACTCCTATGAGTCTTTTACCGCCATCACGCTGGCGTATGTCGCGATTAACGCCATTATTATGCTGATCATGCAAGTGGTTGAGAAAAAGACCCGTTTGCCTGGCAATATGGGGAGTAAATAATGTACGAATTTGACTGGAGCTCCATTGCGCCAAGCATGCCCTACCTGCTGCAAGGGCTAGTCGTCACGCTGAAAATCACGGTGACGGCCGTGGTGTTTGGCATCCTGTGGGGAACCGTATTGGCGGTGATGAGGCTGTCGTCTTTCGCCCCGATCCGCTGGTTTGCCAAAGGCTACGTTAACATCTTCCGCTCCATCCCATTGGTGATGGTGCTGTTGTGGTTCTATCTTGTGGTTCCTAGCTTATTACAAAATGTGCTTGGGCTATCACCAAAAACGGATATTCGTCTGATCTCCGCTATGGTAGCCTTTTCGCTGTTTGAAGCCGCCTATTACTCTGAAATTATCCGTGCGGGCATACTCAGCATTTCACGCGGACAGTCTTCCGCAGCGTTGGCGCTCGGCATGACACAGTGGCAATCCATGAAGCTGGTGATCCTGCCGCAGGCGTTTCGCGCCATGGTGCCGTTGCTCCTGACGCAAGGGATCGTCCTGTTCCAGGACACCTCCCTGGTGTACGTACTGAGCCTGGCGGACTTCTTCCGCACCGCGTCAACCATTGGCGAGCGCGACGGAACCCAGGTGGAAATGGTGCTGTTTGCCGGATTGGTTTATTTCGTTATCAGCATTAGCGCATCAATGCTGGTCAGTTACCTGAAAAGAAGGACTGTTCGATGATTACTCTAAAAAACGTTTCCAAATGGTATGGTCACTTTCAGGTGCTCTCCGATTGTTCGACAGAAGTGAAGAAAGGTGAAGTGGTGGTCGTTTGTGGGCCGTCAGGCTCCGGGAAATCCACGTTGATCAAAACGGTTAATGGCCTTGAACCCGTGCAACAAGGTCAGATTGACGTTAACGGCATCTCGGTTAACGACAAGAAAAGCAATCTGGCGCAATTGCGTTCCAAAGTGGGCATGGTGTTTCAACACTTTGAACTGTTTCCCCACCTCTCTATCATTGAGAACCTGACGCTTGCGCAGGTGAAAGTGCTCAAGCGTGATAAAGAGGCCGCGCGTGAAAAGGCCACCAAGCTGCTCAATCGCGTGGGTTTGTCCGCGCACGCTAACAAATTTCCCGGCCAGCTCTCCGGTGGTCAGCAACAGCGTGTCGCCATTGCGCGCGCACTCTGCATGGACCCGGTTGCCATGCTGTTTGACGAACCGACTTCTGCGCTCGATCCGGAAATGATTAACGAAGTGCTGGATGTTATGGTTGAACTGGCGCAAGAAGGCATGACGATGATGGTCGTTACCCACGAAATGGGCTTTGCGCGCAAAGTGGCACACCGCGTTATCTTCATGGATGAAGGCAAGATTGTGGAAGATACGCCTAAAGACGAGTTCTTCAACAATCCCAAATCCGAGCGCGCTAAAGACTTTTTGGCGAAGATCCTGCACTAAGCTGTATTAGTCGCGACTTGATCTGACACTGGACCTTGCAAGGTTGAGAGTTACCGGTTTTGATATGGGTGTCCAATCCTTATACAAAACACGAGGTAACTCTCATGATTCATACTAACAATCC
>NZ_JBPETA010000171.1:0-6498 GCF_051710365.1 Symbiopectobacterium sp.
AGAGAACCGCGCTGCTTGAGGGCCTTGTTATAGGAGGGCCAGTTAGTGATTTTAAAATTTTGTTTTGCCATGGAGACCTGATTTTGAAACAACTATGGTGATCTGATCCGATGATTACCCAAACTTTTTATTTATTCAACAAAGCCGGTATACACCGGAAAAACCGCTGACGTTGACGCTGCTGTATAATACTTCCGACCTGCATAAGAAAATGGCGATTGCGGCCGCGTCGCTCTGGAAGCAAAATATTGGCGTGAACGTCGTGAACGTAAAATTGGAAAATCAGGAATGGAAGACGTTTCTCAGTACGCGCCATCAGGGCAATTTCGACCTGGCACGCGCCGGGTGGTGTGCGGATTATAATGAGCCGTCGTCATTTTTGAACAGCATGTTATCGGACAGTAGCTCAAATACGTCACATTACAAAAGCGCTGCGTTTGATGCGCTTATAGCGAAATCACTGCAAGTAGCCAATGAAGAAGAACGTGCGGCTGTTTATCAACAGGCTGAAACGCAATTGGACCGCGATGCGGTGACGATCCCGGTATTTTATTACGCCAATATCCGGTTGGTGAAACCGTTTGTTGGTGGTCTGACGGGAAATGATCCGCTCGACAATATTCATGTGAAAGATCTTTATATTTTGCAACATTAACTCCGTCCCTTAATGTGCATCGCTTCTCTCTTGCCGAAGAAATGATCGGTAGAGAGAAGGCGAGCACAGAAACAGGTGCAATGCCTTTATAGGTAGAACCATGCTGATATAGGTAGAACCATGCTGATATAGGTAGAACCATGCTGAAATTTATTCTGCGTCGCTGTCTGGAAGCGATACCGACGCTGTTTATATTGATTACGATCTCGTTCTTTATGATGCGGTTAGCACCGGGAAGTCCTTTTACCGGCGAACGTAATTTGCCCCCGGAAGTGATGGCAAATATTGAGGCAAAATACCATCTCAACGATCCGATATTGAAACAATATGGTAATTATCTGCTCCAATTGACGCAGGGGGATTTTGGTCCGTCCTTTAAATATAAGGACTACTCGGTTAACGATCTGGTGGCGAGTGCGTTTCCCGTTTCCTCTAAATCTGTTGCATTTACCGCAGGGATGTCCTTTCCTTCCACGGTGTCCCTACGCCATGGAACGCTGCCAGAAGGTGCCCGCATTGACCACGTTTGATGCGGGTCGGATGCGGGCCTGTTTTCGCGCGGTGGAGGAGGTGCTATGACGAATCAACAGGAGAAACGCGTCATCCTTGACGTGCGTGACCTCAGTGTGCACTTCGCCGTCAATGCGCGCAAAAAATGGTTTTGGCAACCCGCACAGTCGCTTAGAGCGGTAGATGGCGTCACATTTCGCCTCTATGAAGGCGAAACGCTGGGTATTGTCGGTGAATCGGGTTGCGGTAAATCCACCTTGGCGCGCGCCATTATATTGTATTGGTGAAAGCCACCAGCGGGCAAATTTGCTGGCTGGGGCAGGATTTGTGCCACATCCATCAGGAGGGATGGCGTCACGTTCGCAACGATATTCAAATGATTTTTCAAGACCCGCTAGCTTCGCTTAACCCGCGTATGACGGTGGGTGAGATCATCGCCGAGCCACTGCGTACTTATCGTGACGACCTGTCCCGGCAAGTGATCAACGATCGCGTCAAAAATATGATGCAGAAGGTAGGGTTACTGCCTAACCAGATTAACCGCTATCCTCACGAGTTTTCTGGCGGCCAGTGTCAGCGCATTGGTATTGCCCGGGCGTTGATTTTACGCACCAAGCTGATCATTTGTGATGAGCCCGTATCGGCGCTCGATGTGTCGATTCAGGCGCAGGTGGTGAATTTGCTGCGGCAATTGCAGAAGGAAATGCAACTGTCGCTGATTTTTATTGCGCACGATCTTTCGGTCGTTAAACACATCTCCGATCGCGTACTGGTGATGTATCTCGGTCACGCCGTGGAACTGGCAACCGATGACGCCTTGTTTGGCAATCTGTTACACCCTTACACCCAGGCGCTGATGTCGGCGGTGCCGATCCCCGATCCCGATAAAGAGCGCGGCAAACGGATACAGCTGTTGGAGGGAGAGTTGCCTTCACCGATTAACCCACCCGCCGGCTGCGTATTTTGCACCCGCTGTCCGATAGCCAGTGAAACCTGTGTCAAGACGCGCCCATTACTGGAAGGCAATTTTACCCATGCAGTCTCGTGCCTGAAAGTCGATCCGCTACAAGGCTGAGCATAAAAAAGGCCTGCATATCAGCAGGCTGTTAGGGAGAGGGGTTACTCACGCCACAAGATATGACACATCTTGTTGTCTTTTTCACGGCAAATCAAAATACGTGCGAACACGTCGTTGATCGGGTCGCCATCTTTTTCCGCCAAACCAATCACCACTTCTGCAAAAAAGTCGGGATTCAAATCGACATCGACATGTTCTTGCCAGTCCTCGGCGGGATCAAATAATTCTGCACCGCCGCGCTCCTCAAATGGAAGATTGAACAGGATGATATCCGCCGGGTCGAGGTTGTCAGACGCCAGTTCAAGAAAGATATTGTAAGCTTGCTCGAGCGTTTCATCTTCCGTAAGACGGTTGTTCAGGTCCATAAGGCATTTCCATAGATTCAGTAATGGCACTATTAGAACATGACGGCTCGTCTATTGACAGCGCAACGCACGGCGATTGTCGGGAACCTGAGCATCACAAAAATGGGCTGAAAAAGTAAAACAGGCGCTCGACAATACGCTGCCAGTAAGGACGTTGTTGCCACTTGCTTTCATCCATCAGGCGTGAGCGAGCGATGTAATCTTCCTGTACGCAGGCCAGATCGCTGCCGAAGCCATCATCGTCGATCACCAGCGTGATTTCAAAATTGAGCCACAGGCTGCGCATGTCCAGATTGACGGTGCCTACCAGACTGAGTTGCCCGTCGACCAACACGCTTTTGGTGTGCAGTAATCCATCTTGAAACTGATAGATTTTTACCCCTGCGGCAAACAATTCATTGAAAAACGCACGGCTGGCCCAGCCGACCAATACGGAGTCGTTTTTGTGCGGCAGGATAATGCTGACATCGATGCCGCGCTGTGCCGCCGTGCAGATGGCGTGCAGCAGATCGTCACTGGGGACGAAGTAGGGCGTGGTCATGATCAACTGATGTCGCGCGGAGTAGACGGCCGTCAGCAACGCTTGGTGGATCATGTCTTCGGGGTAGCCCGGACCTGATGCAATCACCTGCACGGTATGCCCGCGCTCCTGCTCGAACGGCATCAGGCCGACATCTGGCGGTGGCGGAAACAGGCGTTGACCCGTTTCCATTTCCCAGTCGCAGCAATAGATAATGCCCATGGTGGTGGTGATCGGACCTTCAATACGCGCCATTAAATCGACCCACTGGCCGACGCCTGCATCCTGTTTGAAAAAGCGTGGATCGACCATGTTCATGCTGCCGGTATAGGCAATCCGGTTATCAATCAGGACCACTTTGCGGTGCTGTCGCAAATCCATGCGACGCAGAAAAGCACGGAACAGGTTTACCTTGAGGGCTTCCTCTACCTCAATCCCAGCCTCGCGCATCTGTGAGGGATAGGTGCTGTGAAAGAAATCGACGCTGCCCGCAGAATCGAGCAAAATTCGACAGGTTACACCGCGCTGAGCCGCTTTTTTCAAGGCCGCAGTGACCTGCTCAACCAGTCCGCCGGGTTGCCAGATGTAAAACACCATCTCGATGTCGCTGCGTGCCAAGTCAATATCACGCACCAGCCCTTTGATGGTATCTTCGAAGGTGGTCAGCAACTGCAACTGGTTTCCTTTGATACCGCCGATGCCCTGACGGCGTTCGCACAGTTGGAACAGTGAGCGCGCCACTTCACTGTTTTCAGTGGCGAAAATCTGCCGATACTCGGCCAACTCCCGCAGCCATTTGGCCGTTGATGGCCACATGCGGCTGGCACGTTCGGCGCGTCGCTTACCCAGATGCAACTCACCAAACGAAAGGTAGGCGATGATACCGACCAGCGGCAGAATATAAATGACCAGCAACCAGGCCATTGCAGAAGGAACCGCACGGCGCTTCATTAAGACGCGAAGCGTAACGCCAGCGATCAGCAGCCAGTAACCCAGAACCAGTAGCCAACTCAACAGAGTGTAAAAAGTCGTCATAGCAGCGCACAGATCCCTTCGGCACACGATTGACATAAAGTGTACGCATAGTTTGCCAAAAGAGGAAATTCCTTTCGTCTGAATAGAATAGGAAGAAATTGCCGGTACAGAAACAGCAAAAAGAGCGCGGCGCTTGGATTGACCTGAGAACGCGCTATACTACCACGCCGCACCCCCTCCCGTTTTCGATAAAGAGTGTTGTCATGAGACGCAGCAGAAATGAAGTGATCCGGTGGCGCATGTTACGCCAGGTTCAGCGGCGCAGAGGCCGTTGGTTGGAAGCACAGTCACGCACTTATCGGCATATTCACTATGCCCGTTACCTGCAACAGAAACATCAGCGTCGTGCTCTGCTGTATGCGGTGGCCTACGAGTGGTAGTCGCCCATTGACTAGATAAACAGTCCAATCACCACTACTTCCACCGTCATTCCCGCGAAGGCGGGAATCTCTTGCTGAAGAAATGCGTTTATTCTCACAGAGATCCCCGGCTTTCGCCGAGAATGACAAGGGGTAAAGTGACGTTGTCAGCAGTCTGAACGGCCACTTTTAGTAACCGCTGTTTGTTGATGCTGATAGCGTGAAGAGCGTGACTGAAGCACGCAACTGCTCGGTCTGTGCCAGTAACGCGTTAAACGTATCAGCGCTGGCTTCTACCTGACTGACATTCTGTTTAACCGTGTCGTTCAGGGTTTGAATGCGATCGGTTACCGCCTGAATATGCTGGGTTTGCTGCGCGGAAATGTCGGCGATTTCATTGAGGAACGTGCCGGTGCCCTGTGCGGAATTGATGATATTTTGCAGGCTGTCGCTCAATTTTTTGACCAATTTGGCACCGGTCGCGACGCTGCTGTCTGAGTCGCGAATCAGCACATTAATGTGCTGCGCCGACTAGCTACTCTGCGCGGCCAGTGTGCCGACCTCGCGGGCAACCACCGCGAAACCACGTCCCAGTTCACCCGCTCGTGCTGCCTCAATGGCGGCATTCAATGAGAGAATGTGTGTTTGAAACGCCACGTTTTCGATCATCCCGATGGCATCCGTCATCTCTTTAGTGCGTCCGGTGATGTCGGACATTGCGGCATGCACGTCATTCATCATCAACTCACCGTGAGCGGCCATGGTGCTGGTGTTCAGGGCATGCTGGCTGGCCTGCTCGGTATGCTGGGTGTGCTGCGCCAGTTGCTCATTCAACTGAAGAATGTTGTCCGTGGTCGCTTTTAGCGCAGTGGCTTGAAGACGGGCTTGTGAAAACAGCGTCTGATTATCCACTGCGACGCGGTCAACGTGCTGCGTCATGCCTTCAATACCGTGGCGTACCTGGCTAACGAGGTCGGTCAACCCGGTTTGCATTTGTGTCATGCTGTGATTTAACACGGCGATCTCACGGGTACAACCGTTGTTCTCATCAAGTTGCTGTGAGAGGTCGCCGGACGCAATGCGTCCAAGGTGATGAATAATGTGATTGAGGGGGCGAATGATGATCCGGTTTACGATAGCCCACACGCCAAGCGAAACGGCCAGCAGCAGCCCGAGTACGATCATGAAGATGGTGTGGGTACGGTCGAGGGAAATCAGAAATTGTTCCCCATGCTGCTTCTGACGTGCGGAATTATTCGCCAGATAGTGTCCGTATTTCTGTGTGAAATCATTCTGATAAGCCTGAATCGGCACCATAAAAAAGATATCGATCTGATTGCTCTGTTTGATACCGTCAGCCAACTCAACCAACCCTTGATACAATTGTTGGTAGCTACGCAGTAACGCTTGACTGTCGCTGTCAGTGTCGTCAGGTTTTTCGATCTGTTGATAATAGTCCTGAGCCTGTTTGAGAGAGACTTGTGCCTCTTCCATCAGGCTATTCCAACTGCCTACGGAGCCGGTCTCTTTATCTACCATTAGATAGATGCCCGCCCGGTTTAACTTATCGCTGGCGTTCATCGCCGCCATACGCGCCTGATCCAAAAGCGCTTGTTGTTCACGTAAACGATCGTTGGCCGTGGTATCACGCTGTACCTGGCTCATGGTGTTAGAAATAATCGCGATCGACATCAGTTGCAGCAGCGAAAACAGACCGATAATCAGCAATAACCCCAAAAAAATGCTGGGTCGGAATCTGCGGAACAATGTCCCTTTTCCCTTCAGAAACGCGAATCGTGGTAGCATAAGTCCTGGCTCTCAATTAACAAGAGTCAGTACCATAGCATTGTTAAATCCGTCATTCCGCACCTGATTTTTCTTTTTTCGGGACTTGACGGTATTCTGAAGTTCTGAATTTATTACTGCTTTTTGCAGACCAATCAGCATGAGTACTCCCCACGTTACCATCCGTAACC
>NZ_JBPETA010000172.1:0-6439 GCF_051710365.1 Symbiopectobacterium sp.
GCCTTGTTATAGGAGGGCCAGTTAGTGATTTTAAAATTTTGTTTTGCCATGGAGACCTGATTTTGAAACAACTATGGTGATCTGATCCGATGATTACCCAAACTTTCTATTTATTCAACAAAGCCCCTGCGGAAACTCTGGCAATGCGCCCACGATGTCGCAGGCACGATCGACTGTCAGAGCACGCTGCTCTTGCGCAATCTGCTTTTGCGCTGCCTGCGCCCAACAGGCATCCATGCGAGCGGCGGGAGGCGGTGTACCGGGTGTTTGCTGCATAAGCGCGGCGAGCTGCTGCCCGACGTCACGCAGCGATTGATAGCGAAAACGCCAGCTATCGCCAATATAACGCTCGCCGGTTTGACACAGATAGGCTTGCATCTCGGCGCTGGTTTGATAGCCTGCCGCGTCGCGCGTCAGCAGTTTCATGCTCCACAGCAGTTCCAACAGCGCTGTGGCTTGCTGTGGTTCCCACTGTTGGCGCAGCGCGAACTGCTCAACCGTTGAGGGCTGTGCCAGTTGATCGAACAGTGCGCTATCCAGGGCCAGTCGAACGGCTTCTGTTTTGATGCTGCTGGCGGTCAGTGTCCATAAATCGGTCAACGTGGTGGGGAACATAGTGGCTCCTTGCAGGCTGTGTTGCGGCGTTAATCACGTCGCGTTGGTTAACGTGTGCGTTGCCGCCAGGGATAGCCTTATGTTATCTATAAATGAGAATTATTATTGTCTTGCTTTGTCTGCGTGACGGCGGTTTTTCTCTGAGGACGGGAGGTGAGAGAAAATGGGAAAAGGGCGAGGTTCATCAACGCAGCGTGTGATGCCGCGTATGGTATTGCGCGAGGGTAACCGTCGCCAGTTGCCGGATCAGTTTGGCCAGTGCTGGTCGCAATCGGATACGCTTGCTGACGGGTTGACACCGGTGACCTCCTCCTATCAGCCGCTGAAACCGTTGGTGGAGGAAGCTGAAACCGCCCACTCTCAGCCTGTGTTGGTGATGACTTTTGGTTTGAACGGCGAGTCGAACTACAGCGAAAAACGGGGTGCCAGCATGACGTTCCGCCAACAGCATGTGACCATCGCCAGTTTTCATCATAGCCTAGGTGAGCGTTATTACCCGGAACGACAAAAAGTGGACCAACTGCGCCTGTTGGTGAGTGAATCGATGCTGGAGCGCTACATTGGCGGTGCGGCAACAGAGCGGCTGTTTGGTGATTATCGACTGCGGCAGCATGCCTACAGCCGGTTGGCCCCTGTCGCGCAACAGTACCTGCATGCACTGCAACAGGCACAGGGCGATATGCTCTCCATGCACATCCATGCCCTGAATCTGCTGGCTGCGCACCGCTATTTGTTTGAGGAGACGCGGGAAGCGGCACGCTTACATCCTCAGGATGTGGTAGCGGTGGAGCGCGCTCGTGATTGGATGGTGGCGCACCTGAGCGAAACCCTTTCTCTCGGCGCGCTGGCATTAGCGGTCGGTTTAAGCGAATACAAGCTCAAGCTGGCGTTTCATCGCCACTTCAACACCACGCCGGGGCAGATGTTGTTGCAACTGCGCATGGAAAAGGCGCACCGGTTGTTGGAACAAGACTTACAGGTTGCGCAAGTTGCCTGGCGGGTGGGATATCGTCACGCCAACAATTTTAGCGTAGCGTTCTGGCGTTATTATGGGCGTTACCCGAAATCCATCTAACCCGGTGTGGATGCCGTGACAGTCTGACTGCCACGGCAGGAGGGTTATGGCACATTTTTCTTAGGCAGGCTTCAACTCAGAAACTCAACTTCGCCGCCAACCAGGTGGTACATGCTGCCGACGATCTTGATTTTTCCCTCTTGTTCCAGTTTGTTCAGAATCGGGCTGTGTTCACGAATGTGTTCAACGGTGAGCGCCACATTGGTTTTCGCTACCGCATCGACAAACGCCATGTTTTTGCCCGTGCGGTCGCCCTCATAGACGGTTTTCTCGACGGCGGGTTTAATCTTGTTCAGCAGCCCGGTCAGGTTGCCCAACTCAACATTGTCTATTGCGCCGGCCACGGCACCGCATGCGGTATGCCCCTCACCAGCACCACTTTGGCACCCGCCGCCGCACACGCGAATTCCATACTGCCCAGAATGTCTTCATTCTGCACATTGCCTGCCACGCGCGCGTTAAACGTCTCGCCAATGCCCGTATCCAGCAAAATTTCAGCAGGCGCGCGCGAGTCGATACAACTTAAAATCACCGCTGCGGGGAACTGCCCCTCTTGGCTGCTGATTTTTTGCGCCACGAAGTCATGCTGTTGCATTTTCCCTTCCCGAAAGCGCGTATTGCCTGCTTTAAAGCTTTTGATGACATCGTCAGGTGTCATGCTGTCACGCTGTGCTTTGGTCAACGATGCGGCATAGGTGACGTTGGGAACCATAAAACCACTGATACCGGTGAGTGCCAGCACGGAGAGGGCGGCAGTGCGTTTGATCACAGCACGGCGAGATGGCTCGGTAGCGTCGAACTGATTCATAATAGTACCTCATTGTTATTGTGGGTATGGCGACGCCGCAGCCTGGTGCAGGACGTCAATGACACGCTAGTCACGTGATTGGTGGTGGTGCTGATAATGACCGTTAGTAATTAATTGCGGTAAGTGTAGTTGCGCCACAGATGGGATTGTGGCTGGTGGGAGGACATAAAGAGGCTATGCAGTAAGTTTTTTTTCTGCTTGTTGATGTAAATCAATTGGTTATTTCTTTTTTTCTGTTTGTGTCCGGCAATTCTGATAATCGCTGTCGGGCCCTGCAGGGCCCGACAGCGGGTATTTAGCGAAACGGCGGCTCGTTAAAGGTGCGAAGTTTGCGTGAATGCAGATGGTCGCCTTCTGCGCGTAACAGATCCATGGCGCAAATACCGATTTGCAGATGCTCGGAGATGGCTCCTTCATAAAAACGGTTGGCCTGACCGGGCAGCTTTATTTCACCGTGCAGCGGCTTGTCAGAGACGCACAGCAGCGTGCCGTAAGGCACTCGGAAGCGGTAGCCCTGTGCCGCAATCGTCGCACTTTCCATGTCCACAGCCACGGCGCGGCTCAAGTTGAAACGCAGCGCGGAGACGGAGTAGCGCAGCTCCCAATTACGGTCGTCGATGGTCACCACCGTGCCGGTACGCAACCGCTGTTTTACCGCTTCGCCAGCCATACCGCTCACCATTTTGGTGGCGTCGTACAGCGCGCGCTGCACCTCGGCGATGCTTGGAATGGGGATATCCGGCGGGAGCACGGCATCAAGCACGTGATCGTCGCGCAGATAGGCGTGCGCTAACACATAGTCGCCTATGGTTTGGCTTTCGCGCAGCCCGCCGCAGTGACCAATCATCAGCCAGGCGTGCGGGCGTAGCACGGCAAGATGGTCACAGATGGTTTTGGCGTTGGAAGGCCCAACGCCAATATTGATGAGGGTGATCCCCGGCCCTTGCTTGGCGATCAGGTGATAAGCCGGCATCTGATGTTTCTTCCAGGCAACATCAGAAACGCACGCCTCGGCGGTGGCGTCTTTGCCGGTGAGGAATATTCCGCTTGCGGCGGCGAGCGCTTCGTAAGGGCTGTCAGGATCGGCGATTTGTTCACAGGCCCAACTGACAAACTCATCCACGTAGCGTGTGTAGTTGGTGAACAGGATATAAGGCTGAAAATGCTCGATGGCTGTACCCGTGTAATGGCGCAAGCGTGCCAGAGAGAAATCGGTACGCAAGGCATCAAAATGCGAAAGCGGAAAACGGGTATCGGTGGCGTGAAACAGACCGTCTGCGGTTTCATCGCCAATTTGGGCCAGTTCCGTGGTGGGGAAGTGCTGCGAAATCCCGGCAGACATCGAGCGCTCCAATGCTAAATCAGAGCCGTCAATCACATAAGGAAAGGGAATTTCCTGCTGCGACGGGTATACCTCAATGTGCGCGCCGTACTCTTCGACCAGTAAGGTCAGTTGCTCTGAGAGATAGCGGCGAAATAGCGCAGGTTGCGTGACCGTGGTGCTGTAACTTCCAGTATGAGTGAAACGCCCATAGGCGCGGGTGCGGCTTTTCCCTTGCTGTACGCCATCCCAGCTTACGCGCAATTCTGGGTAGACGAACAACCCATTGCGGCGCGCTTCTGCATCGGGCAAGGAGCCATCTGTCACGTAGGCTTTTATGGCTGCGCGTAGCGCGTTAACCGCATCGTTATACTGCGAACTCAGTAAATCCAGCGCTTGTGCGGCCGTGAGGCGGGTAGGGGAACCACAATGCGTCATCGTTCTTCCATCCTTTTTGGGTTATCTCCCGCAATGTCATTGCGGCGGTTACACCCAGCATAGATCAGCCACGTGACGAAACGTATATCCATTGTTCTGTTTGGTGAGGCTTTGAACAATATCTCGGTAGTTCCCTCCGTCATTCCCGCCCACCACTGTCATTCCCGCGAAGGCGGGAATCTCGCACAGGGGAAACGCATTCTTTCTGTCAGAGATCCCCGGCTTTCGCCGAGGATGACGAGGGGTAAGTGACGTAGTCGATGGGGTGCCGTTACGCGCGATCCCAGTGAGATTGTGCTTCACCGTTGATGTAGAGCGTGCGTTGGTCCTGCGTAGGCAAACGAACATGCAGGCGTTTCCAGGCAGGAGCAAAGTCACCTTCCTGCGTGAAGGTCACATCAATGCGTGAGTTGTCACTGATGATGTTCCAACGCAGCCACAACGCATTACCTTGCTGCCAGCCATGGGTTTCACCGTCATCTTCAAATAGCAGGCCGCTGTCCTGACCTTTACCGCACGGTGGGAACAGCAGCAGATCGCGCTGATCGTCCGTTTGGTGTTCGACGTGCTTCAAGCGTGCAGAGGTTGGTAGCATCGCACCGGCGCGAACCAGCAACGGCAGGCGTTCCAATGGCGCATCCAGGGTGATGGTTTGTCCGCCGCTGAACCAGGTGCCGGTGTAGAAATCGTACCAGCCAGACGCGTTCTTCGGCAGGTAAACCTGACGCTGACCTTGTTCAACCACGCTGGCAACCAGCAGATCGCGGCCCAGCAGGAAGTCATCGGTTTCCTGGAACGTGACGGTGTCGTTTACCGGTAGCCACGACAACGGCTTTGGCGATGCCGCTGGAGACATTGGTGCCCATCAGGCAGATATTGCCCATTTCCAGCAGAGATACCCCCTCCTGATCGATAGGCGTCTGACAGGATTTCTCTGCCACATGGGCTGAGGTGTCATATTTCTCTACGGGAAGGGATTCACCGGTGAGGACTGCCTGGCTGATAAACAGATCGCGCGATTCAACCAGTTTTACATCTGCGGGCACCATATCACCTGCCGAAAGTAAAATGATATCGCCAGGCACTAACGCTTGCAGCGGGATTTCATGGCATTCCGCACGAGCATTGGGATGGGCGCGGCGCAGTACGGTGGCGGTGGTGCGCACTAGAGATTTCAACGCTTCTGCTGCCTGATTGGTGCGGAACTCTTGCCAGAAACGCAGCAGACCGCTCAGCGTTACCATGACCAGAATGATGATGGTGCCCGTTAAATCGGTCTCTTCTCCGCGCTGCAAGGGCAGCCAATAATCGGTAAACGTACCGATGGCGGCCAACGCCAGTAAAATAAAAATAAAGGGGTTATTAAAGGCGCTGATGAGCTGTGTTAACGCGGGAGGCTCTTTCTCTTGCGCCACCTGGTTGGGACACCGTTTTCAAGTAAGCGCTCCTTTGCCTCTGCCTCAACCAAACCGTCCAGGTTGGTAGAAAGGCGAGGTCAGGGTGCTATCAAGGCTTTTTGTCGCTTCATCTGCAATAAGGTAGCTTTTTTTTACCGACTGCTGACGGCGAACGGGCAAGTTTTCTAACATCTGAGTCATAACCGTTACTCATTTTTAGGCACATCGCTTTCAGGACGCCTTTTTAAAGACGTGGAGAAGCCGTCTTTCAAGGGCATGATGTGCAAACGGACTAATTGTTATGCGTGGCAGAGAGGATGGAGAAGCAAACGAGTTAGCGTGTCATCCTTTGCAACGCGTTGTAGATTGCTGACTGGTGTGATCGTCCATTTCGGCTCCTTAACCGCTGAGAAGCGATAACGTGAACGTAGTGATGCCGGAACGCCAGGATCGCAGGAATATCCAGAGAAACCGGGCGTGTATTCAATATGATCGCTTGACGTTAAGGGGGTGGGGCGCTGTTATAACGCCTTCACCGCTGCCTGAAAGCAAGTGATTACTGGATATAGTGATTACTGGATATAAAGGCGCTGATGGCCGGGAGGGAAGAGTGCGTAAGTGTAGAGATGCATCCTGGTGCTTCCTGTTTATACGGCTTTTCATATGTATTAGTCGCGACTTGATCTGACACTGGACCTTGCAAGGTTGAGAGTTACCGGTTTTGATATGGGTGTCCAATCCTTATACAAAACACGAGGTAACTCTCATGATTCATACTAACAATC
>NZ_JBPETA010000173.1:0-6379 GCF_051710365.1 Symbiopectobacterium sp.
GGTTACGGATGGTAACGTGGGGAGTACTCATGCTGATTGGTCTGCAAAAAGCAGTAATAAATTCAGAACTTCAGAATACCGTCAAGTCCCGAAAAAAGAAAAATCAGGTGCGGAATGACGGATTAACAATAAGGCGTGATCGAACTCTCAACCTCGATATTGTCTCAGCAGCAACTGGTAAGCTGAGTTAAAATAATGTTAATTAAACGAGCGGTGGGAGAATCATCATGCCACTAAAAAAATACCTTGGGAGTGATACCTTGGAGAAAATCTGGTTAACGCGTTATCCGGCAAACGTGCCCGCCGAAATTAATCCGGATAACTATACCGTTGGTCGATCTTTTTGAAAATGCGGTTGCCCGATATGCAGACCTGCCCGCATTTATTAACATGGGCGAGGTAATGACTTTCCGCAAGTTGGAAGAGCGTAGCCGCGCGTTTGCCGCCTATTTGCAAAACCAGCTCCATCTGCAAAAGGGCGACCGCGTGGCACTGATGATGCCGAACCTGTTGCAATATCCGGTCGCGTTGTTTGGCATTTTGCGCGCCGGCCTGGTGGTGGTTAACGTCAATCCGCTTTATACCCCGCGTGAACTGGAACACCAGGTGAAAGACAGCGGCGCAACCGCCATTGTGATTGTGTCCAACTTTGCGCATACGCTGGAAAAGGTGGTGTATAACACCGACGTTAAACATGTGATCCTGACGCGCATGGGCGATCAGCTTTCCACCGCGAAAGGGACGCTGGTCAACTTTGTGGTTAAGTACATCAAGCGTCTGGTGCCGAAATACCATCTGCCGGATGCCATCTCGTTTCGCAGCGCACTGCAACAAGGGCGGCGACTTCAGTACATCAAATCACAAATCGTGAATGCCGATCTGGCATTTTTGCAATATACCGGCGGCACCACCGGGTTGTCGAAAGGCGCGATGCTGACGCACCGTAATATGCAGGCGAACCTGGCACAAGCGAAAGCCGCTTATGGTCCGGTGTTGCAAGAGCGCCATGAATTGGTGGTCACCATGCTGCCGCTCTACCACATCTTTGCGTTGACGGTAAACTGCCTGCTGTTTGTTGAACTGGGTGGGCAGAACCTGCTGATCACCAATCCGCGTGATATCCCGGCGGTGGTGAAAGAACTCGGTAAATACCCGTTTACGGCGGTCACGGGTGTTAACACCTTGTTCAACGCGTTGCTGAATAACAAGGCCTTCCATGAGCTGGATTTTTCTACGCTGCGTTTGTCGGTGGGCGGCGGCGCCTCGGTGCAGCAATCGGTGGAGGAGCGGTGGGAAAAGTTGACGGGAAAACACCTGCTGGAAGGCTATGGCCTGACGGAAAGCTCGCCGCTGGTGGCGGGCAACCCCTATGATTTAAAACACTACAGCGGCAGCATCGGTTTGCCGGTGTCGTCCACCGATGTGCGCATCGTGAATGATGAGGGGCAGGATGTGGCGCCGGGCGAATCGGGCAAACTGTGGGTGAAAGGCCCGCAGGTGATGCTGGGCTACTGGCAGCAACCGGCCGCGACGCAAGAGGTGCTGAAAGAGGGGTGGCTGGCGACCGGCGATATTGTCACGGCAGATGAAGAGGGGTTTCTGCGCGTGATCGATCGCAAAAAAGACATGATTCTGGTGTCGGGGTTTAACGTTTATCCGACAGAAATTGAGGAAGTGATCGCGCGCCATCCAGAAGTGTCCGAGGCGGCGGTGATCGGTGTGGAAAGCGAGCTGAGTGGTGAAGCGGTTAAAGCCTACGTTGTGGCCCGTGACAGCAGCCTGAGTAAAGATGAACTGATCACCCATTGCCGCCGTAATCTGACCGCCTACAAAGTGCCAAAACTGGTGGAGTTTGTGGACGAATTGCCGAAATCCAACGTGGGAAAAATTCTGCGCCGGGAGTTACGTGCCGACAATGGCAAACAAAAGTCACCCGATGAAGGTATCGCAAAGGTTTCCTGATTTATCAATAAAACGTCTGCCAGATCGCAGCAGGACAGGTTACCATAGCAAAAGGTTAACAACGCCGGTTATACCGGCGTTGTTTTTGCAGTAGCCGACAGTTAAAAACAAGAGAACACGTTTTGAATTATCAGTTAATCAGCGACAACAATGGCCTGGAACAGGTTTGTCAGCAGGCGCGTCAGCACACGCAGGTCGCGCTGGATACCGAATTTGTCCGCACTCGCACCTATTATCCGCAGTTGGGTCTTATCCAGCTTTTTGACGGTGAAACTCTCTCTCTTATCGATCCCCTCACTATCAGCGCGTGGCAGCCGTTTGTGGCGCTGCTGCAGGATGCGCAGGTGACCAAGTTCCTGCACGCCAGCAGTGAAGATCTTGAGGTGTTTCTTAATGCGTTTGGCGTGTTGCCACATCCGTTTATCGATACACAGATTTTGGCCGCATTTCTCGGTAAGCCCTTGTCGTATGGATTTGCTGCATTAGTGGCAGATTATCAAGGTGTGACGCTGGATAAGACCGAATCGCGTACCGACTGGCTGGCTCGTCCGTTGACTGAGAAACAGTGTGACTATGCCGCCGCAGATGTCTTCTATCTGTTGCCGATGGCTGAGACGATTGTGGCCGAAACGCGTGAAGCCGGATGGCTGGACGCGGCGTTGGATGAATGCCGGTTACTGTGTCAGCGTAAACAGGATATCCTCGCGCCGGAACTTGCCTATCGTGAATTTGGTAACGCCTGGCAACTGCGTGGCAAGCAACTGGCTTGCCTGCAACTGCTTGCTCAGTGGCGGCTGAGTCTGGCGCGACAGCGCGACAGCTCAGTCAACTTTGTGGTACGGGAAGAAAATTTGCTTCAGGTGGCGCGCTGCATGCCGTCCTCGTTGGGCGAGTTGAGTGCACTTGGGCTGAGCGGCCCGGAAATCCGTTATCACGGTAAAACACTGCTCGATATTGTCGCCCAAGCCAATGCGCTGCCGGAATCCCAGTACCCCGCGCCGATCGTGAACCTGATCGATTACCCGGGCTATAAGCGCTTGTTTAAAGACATCAAAACTCTGGTGACGCAGGTGAGTGAACGTAGCGGACTTTCTGCTGAGTTACTGGCATCACGTCGTCAGATCAACCGCTTGTTGAATTGGCATTGGAAGCTGTTTGCTCAGGAAGGCTCGGTACCTGAAATGTTGAACGGCTGGCGAGCCGAACTGTTCGCTGCGCCGCTGCGCGATTTGTTGACTCGCGAAGGGTAATAGCAGAATAACCCCCACATGGTGCGGGGGTTATTTAATTCCTTGGACTCATTTAGCGGGTTCTTCCGGTTCTGGCAGGGTGACGTTAAGTTCAAGCACGGAGATATCATCCCCTTTCTGCTCCAACTGAACCGTCACCATTTCCGGGTCGATCTGTACGTATTTACAGATCACCGCCAAAATATCCCGTTTTAACTGTGGCAAGTAATGTGGCTCACTGTCGCCACGGCGGCGTTCCGCAACGATAATTTGCAGCCGCTCCTTGGCAATATTCGCGGTGTTTTTTTTGCGGGACAGAAAGAAGTCGAGTAAGGCCATAATTTATCCCCCAAAAAGGCGTTTAAGAAAACTCTTTTTCTCTTCCTCAATGAAACGATAGGGACGATCTTCACCCAGCAAGCGATCGACGGTGTCAGCGTAGGCTTTGCCTGCGTCGGAAGCGATATCAAGGATCACCGGTTCCCCCTGGTTTGATGCACGCAGTACGGACTGATCTTCTGGGATAACGCCAACCAGCGAAATACGAAGGATCTCCAGTACATCTTCCATGCTTAACATATCACCGCGGCTAACGTGGCCTGGATTGTAACGGGTGAGCAGCAGGTGCTCTTTAATCGCATCCTGACCGCGTTCGGCCCGGCGTGATTTGGAAGCGAGGATACCAAGAATGCGGTCAGAGTCGCGCACCGATGACACTTCCGGGTTGGTGGTAATAATGGCTTCGTCGGCAAAATAGAGCGCCATCAATGCACCTGTTTCAATCCCAGCCGGGGAGTCACAGATGATAAAATCAAACTCCATTTCTGCCAGCGTATCCAACACTTTTTCTACGCCTTCGCGGGTTAGCGCATCTTTGTCACGGGTTTGTGACGCGGGCAGGATATAGAGATTTTCCGTGCGCTTGTCTTTGATTAATGCCTGATTAAGCGTGGCATCGCCTTGAATCACATTGACGAAATCGTAGACCACGCGGCGCTCGCATCCCATGATGAGATCGAGGTTACGCAGACCAATATCGAAGTCGATAACAACCGTCTTTTTACCTTTCTGGGCTAAACCGGTAGCAATGGCCGCGCTTGAAGTAGTCTTGCCAACGCCCCCTTTACCCGATGTAACAACAATAATGCGTGCCATAAATAGTTCCTTGTTAAAGGGCTTAGTCTAGAGGTTGTATGGTTAAATCGTTTGCGAGTTGGTCGAGCTTCAGACGCACGGCCTTCCCGAAATGGGCCGCTGGGATCTTGTCACTGAGCCAGTAGCGCCTGGCGATGGATACCAGTTCGGCTGCAAGATGCGTACAGAAGATTTGGCTCTGCACATCACCCGAGACGCCCGCTAGCGCTCGTCCCCGCATCATGCCGTAAATATGGATATTGCCATCGGCTATCACTTCTGCACCGGCGCTGACGCTGCTCAGTACGATTAAGTCGCCCTCTCTGGCATAAATCTGCTGGCCGGAACGAACCGGCGCTGTAATCACTTTGGTTTTGGCTATTGCTGGTGCAACGGGAATAGGCTCAGGTGCCCGACGCGGCGACTTGCCTTCATTTAGCAGCGGCAATCCCGCCTTGATAATGGCTTTTTTAAGTACCTCGTCCTTACAACCGCTCACACCCACCACGTGTAACCCCGTAGAAATAATAGCGTGCTGGGTAGATAACCAGTCTATTTCGTCCGTCAGGGCGGCAACATTAATAACCACAGGCGCATTTTTTAAAAATGCGGGAGCCTGCTCAATCTTTTCCTGTAATGCTTTAATAATTACCTCTGGTTGCGACTCATACAAATGAACAACCGATAAGGTAAAATTGCTGCCTTTTAACTCAATTGGCGTTTGTGACATCTATCCTGACTCAGTTTCAGCCTGTTAAATCCCTGGATTTGCATGGCAACATGATATTCCAGAGTGCTGTAAGCATGTTATAGTCACAATTATATACAGGCAAGATGACATTCCCATCTAATCGAGTAAAAAAATGTTTTGTGTGATCTATCGAAGCGCCAAACGCGATCAAACCTATCTCTTTGTTGATAAAAAAGATGATTTTTCCCGCGTACCGGAAGCGCTGATGAAAAGTTTTGGTACACCGCATTTGGTGATGCTATTACCGCTTGATGGCAGCAAAAAATTAGCGTCAGCCGACATTGAAAAAGTAAAGCAGGCGCTCAACGAGGAGGGCTTTTATCTGCAAATGCCGCCGCCTCCGGAGAATTTGTTATCCGTTCATCACAACGTCAGCAAATAACGTGGTACCGTGTTTGGGATAAAAATTCGGTTTTTTCTTAACCGTTTCCCACCCCGAATTGCGTAGCTCAGGCGTCGTGCTGATGCGTAACGGCGCTTAAAAAGTATGATCTGGCGTTGAATTCTTTACTTATATTTTTCCGCATTACGGTCTACAGGCTTGTTTTATCGGCGCAGAGACGTATAAATAAACCCCTGGCGTAAATGGATACCCACCGGTTTACCTGATGTACTGGGTATCTGAGCGTGATTTTCAACTGACAGGGCAGGAGATATCCATGTACCAACACAGAGACTGGCAGGGCGCACTGCTCGATTTCCCGGTAAATAAAGTGGTTTGCGTCGGCAGTAACTACGCAGACCACATCAAAGAAATGGGAAACTCGGTCGCCCCTGAACCCGTGCTATTTATCAAACCTGAGACCGCACTGTGCGATCTGCGCCAACCGGTGGCTATTCCGAAAAACCTGGGCTCGGTGCATCACGAAGTTGAATTTGGCAGTGCTGATTGGCACGCCGCTTAAGCAGGCGAATGAAGAGCGCGTGGCGCGCGCGATTGCTGGTTACGGTGTCGCGCTGGATTTGACGCTGCGTGACATTCAGTCAGAATAAAAAGGCCGGTCGCCCATGGGAAAAGGCCAAAGGGTTTGATGGCGCTTGCCCGATTTCCGGGTTTATTCCCGTCGCCGAGTTTGGCGATCCGCAGCAGACGGATTTAGGCGTGAAAGTGAATGATGAAATCCGTCAACAGGGCAACACGCGCGATATGATCACGCCGATTCTGCCATTGATTGCTTATATGTATTAGTCGCGACTTGATCTGACACTGGACCTTGCAAGGTTGAGAGTTACCGGTTTTGATATGGGTGTCCAATCCTTATACAAAACACGAGGTAACTCTCATGATTCATACTAACAATCC
>NZ_JBPETA010000174.1:0-6351 GCF_051710365.1 Symbiopectobacterium sp.
GAGTTCAGTATTGGTGACAGACCACCACAAGTATCCAACCTCAATTCTATTCACAAGACCATCGTTGATGTTCTCGGCGAGCGATACCGTCGAATTTATTCTTAAAGTAGGTGCGGAATGACGGTTGTAGTGGTAACATTCCGTAGATAGACGATGTTGCAAAGCTGAAACAGGCATTCTTTGACTCCATTCAAAAAAGAATGGACTATAGGCATCGTATTTACACCATCGTTATTAAAAAAAAGTCTCAATTAAGGATTAACACCATTTTCGATCTTTCTTTGAGGGAGCATTTATTATACAAACACGTTTTAGATGTGAATAATTGTATTATCTTCGCCCATAAAAAAGCCAGCGCGCTCGCGCTGGCTTCTTCTTGGTTAGCGTAGATTAACCTTTAATTTGCGCATGCATTTCCTGCACCGAGGTTACCTTCTCGGTCGGATCCGCATTGAGCGCCATCGCCGTGGCGAAGCCGCCGTTCATGGTCGTATCGTAGTGCACCTTGTACTGCAACGCGCTGCGGCGAATCAGCTTGGAATCTTCAATCGCCTGACGCCCTGCGGTCGTGTTGACGATATACGTGTACTCGCCGTTCTTGATACGGTCCTGAATGTGCGGACGTCTTTCATGCACCTTATTCACCAGACGCGGATTAATGCCCGCTTCACCTAGCTCAATGGCGGTGCCGTGAGTCGCGTCCAGCTCAAAGCCGTGTTTCAGCAGCTTGGCCGCCAGATCCACAACGCGTGCCTTATCGCCTTCACGAACCGAGAGCAAGGCACGTCCTGATTTCTTCATCGGTGAGTTGCTGCCCAGCATCGCCTTGGCGAACGCTTCGGCAAAGGTACGGCCCACACCCATCACTTCGCCGGTAGAGCGCATTTCTGGCCCCAGAATCGGGTCAACGCCGGGGAACTTGTTGAACGGCAGCACCACTTCCTTCACGGAATAATACGGTGGGATAACTTCTTTGGTGACACCTTGCTCCGTCAACGTCTTGCCCGCCATCACGCGCGCGGCCACTTTCGCCAATGGTACACCGGTCGCCTTGGAGACAAACGGAACGGTACGCGCTGCACGTGGGTTCACTTCAATCAGGTAGACTTCGTTGTTCTTCACAGCGAACTGCACGTTCATCAACCCACGCACGCTCAGTTCGAACGCCAGTTTTTCTACCTGCTGGCGCATCACATCCTGAATTTCTTTGCTCAGCGTATAAGCCGGCAATGAACAGGCAGAGTCACCGGAGTGCACGCCCGCTTGTTCGATGTGTTCCATAATGCCGCCAATCAGCACGCGTTCGCCGTCACAGATAGCGTCCACGTCCACTTCAATGGCATCATCGAGGAAACGGTCCAGCAGCACCGGCGCATCGTTGGACACGCTGACCGCGTGCTGGAAGTAACGGCGCAAATCGACTTCGTCGTAAACGATTTCCATCGCACGGCCGCCCAGCACGTAGGAGGGACGAACCACCAGCGGATAACCGATGCCGCGCGCTTTTTCCACCGCTTGCTCGATGGAGGTTACGGTGGCATTTTCCGGCTGTTTCAGGCCCAGACGATTCACCGCCTGCTGGAAACGCTCACGGTCTTCTGCACGGTCAATAGCATCCGGGCTGGTGCCAATCACCGGCACACCCGCGGCTTCCAGCGCACGCGACAGTTTCAGCGGCGTTTGGCCACCATACTGCACGATAACGCCTTTCGGTTTCTCGATACGGACGATTTCCAGCACGTCTTCCAACGTGACGGGCTCGAAGTAGAGGCGATCAGAGGTGTCGTAATCGGTTGAAACCGTTTCCGGGTTACAGTTGACCATGATGGTTTCATAACCGTCTTCACGCAGCGCCAGCGCCGCATGCACACAGCAGTAGTCAAACTCAATGCCCTGTCCGATACGGTTCGGCCCGCCACCCAATACCATGATCTTGTCGCGATCCTGATTCGGATTAGCTTCGCACTCTTCATCGTAAGTGGAGTACATATACGCGGTATCGGTAGCGAACTCTGCCGCACAGGTATCGACACGTTTGTAGACCGGGTGCAGATCATATTTGTCGCGCAGTTTGCGAATTTCGTTTTCAGACACACCGGCCAGCTTCGCCAGACGCGCATCGGCAAAGCCTTTACGTTTCAGGGTGCGCAGGAAATCGGCCGTCAGTGCCGTTGCGCTCTTCTCAGCAACCTGCTCTTCCAGACGAACCAGCTCTTCAATCTGCACCAGGAACCAGCGATCGATGTTGGTCAGGTTAAACACGCCGTCCACAGACATGCCAGCGCGGAAAGCATCTGCCAGATACCAGATACGCTCAGCGCCCGCGTCTTTCAGCTCGCGGCGGATTTTGGTCAGCGCTTCCGGATCGTCCAGATCCACTTTCGGATCGAAGCCCGTTGCACCGACTTCCAGACCACGCAGCGCTTTTTGCAGCGACTCTTGCTGGGTACGGCCAATCGCCATCACTTCACCGACCGATTTCATTTGGGTGGTCAGGCGATCGTTGGCACCGGCAAATTTTTCGAAGTTAAAACGTGGGATCTTGGTAACAACATAGTCAATGGAGGGCTCGAACGATGCCGGGGTACGACCACCGGTGATATCATTCATCAGCTCATCCAGCGTATAGCCCACGGCCAGCTTGGCGGCAATCTTGGCAATCGGGAAGCCCGTCGCTTTGGAAGCCAGCGCGGAGGAGCGCGATACACGCGGGTTCATTTCGATAATGATCAGACGGCCGGTTTTCGGGTTAACCGCAAACTGCACGTTGGAACCGCCGGTTTCTACCCCGATTTCACGCAGTACCGCCATGGAGGCGTTACGCATGATTTGGTATTCCTTGTCCGTCAGGGTTTGCGCTGGCGCAACGGTAATGGAGTCACCGGTGTGGATACCCATGGCATCCAGGTTTTCAATGGAACAGACAATGATGCAGTTGTCTTTCTTATCGCGCACCACTTCCATTTCATACTCTTTCCAACCGATGAGGGATTCATCAATCAGCAGTTCTTTGGTCGGTGACAGATCCAGACCGCGTGCGCAAATTTCTTCAAACTCTTCACGGTTATAAGCGATACCGCCACCGCTGCCGCCCATGGTAAAGGACGGACGGATAATGCAGGGATAGCCCACATCGGCGGCCACGGCCAATGCTTCTTCCATGGTATGCACGATGCCGGAACGCGCGGTTTCCAGGCCAATTTTCTTCATGGCGATATCGAAGCGGCGGCGATCTTCCGCTTTATCGATAGCATCGGCGGTCGCACCGATCATGGTGACGCCAAACTCCGCCAGCACGCCCTGCCGCTCAAGCTCGAGCGCACAGTTCAGCGCCGTCTGGCCGCCTATGGTCGGCAGCACCGCATCAGGACGCTCTTTTTCGATGATTTTACGCACCACTTCCCAGCGGATCGGCTCGATATACGTCGCATCGGCCATTTCTGGGTCGGTCATGATGGTCGCCGGGTTGGAGTTCACCAGAATGACGCGATAACCCTCTTCACGTAACGCTTTACACGCCTGCGCACCAGAGTAATCGAATTCACAGGCCTGACCGATAACGATCGGGCCGGCACCAAGGATCAGGATGCTTTTAATATCAGTACGTTTTGCCATTTTTCTGCTCCCGATTATTTACCATTGGCACGATAAGATTGAATCAGTTCGATAAAGTGATCGAACAAAGGGGCCGCGTCGTGCGGACCAGGGCTTGCTTCCGGGTGTCCCTGGAAACTGAATGCCGCTTTATCCGTGCGATGAATCCCTTGCAGGGAGCCGTCAAACAGCGATTTATGCGTCGGGCGCAGCGTCGCAGGCAGTGAGTTTTCATCCACCGCGAAACCGTGGTTCTGCGCGGTGATCATCACGCAGTCGGCATCCAGATCTTTCACCGGGTGGTTACCACCGTGGTGACCAAATTTCATTTTGACCGTTTTAGCACCGCTTGCCAGCGCCAGCAGTTGGTGACCCAGGCAGATGCCAAATACCGGAATATCGGTCTCCAGGAAGGCTTTGATTGCCTTGATGGCGTAGTCACACTGCTCCGGGTCGCCAGGGCCGTTGGAGAGGAAAATACCGTCCGGATTCAGTTTGAGCACTTCTTCAGCAGAGGTCTGGGCAGGCACAACCGTCAAACGGCAGCCACGATCGACCAGCATACGCAGAATGTTGCGCTTCACACCGTAGTCGTAAGCCACTACGTGGTACGGCAATTCACTTTCCGCTTTGGCAGCAGGCAGGTCGCCGGTCAACGTCCAGCTACCTTGCGTCCAGCCATAACGTTCCTGCGTCGTCACTTCTTTTGCTAGATCCATGCCTTTCAGGCCAGGGAACGCTTTGGCTTTTTCCAATGCTAGTGCCGCATCCGGCGCATCCCCGGCAATAATGCAGCCATTCTGCGCCCCTTTCTCACGCAGCAAGCGAGTCAGCTTACGCGTATCGATATCGGCGATGGCAACGATGTTATTGCGTTTCAGATAATCCGAGAGGCTCTCTTCATTACGGTAGTTGCTGGCAATCAGAGGCAGATCGCGAATAACCAGGCCTTGAGCATGAACAGAGGGGGATTCTTCGTCGCTGGCGTTAGTGCCGACATTACCAATATGGGGATAAGTGAGAGTGACAATCTGGCGGGAATAGGAAGGATCAGTGAGGATTTCTTGATAACCGGTCATCGACGTATTGAAGACCACTTCCCCCACTGCCGTTCCCTCTGCCCCGATGGCACAACCGTGGAATTGGGTTCCGTCTTCCAGAACCAATAGCGCTGACTTAATCAAAACACCCTCCAAGGAATAAACAATCATATTATCTGCATATTAATTCAGATTAGACACTCCAAATCAATGCAAAAATTACCTTTTCGGTAAACTTTTGGCAAATTGCGCGCATTTTAATGATGGTCGTTCAACTTGTCCACTCCAACCGCTATTTTTCTCCATTTTTTATGGCTCTTACAGCGCCACTGACCTATCTCAGCCACAAAAACAGCCATCAAAAAGGCAAAGTAAACGGTTGCCCGATGACATTATTAGCCAGAAGGAAATATTTGGCCAGTGAGCGCCTGACAAGGCAATGAGAGGTTAAAAAAACGCCAGCAAACGCTTTAAAAAGAATAGAAAATACAAACTTATATCAGTTATGGAAAAATAAAAAATCAAATAACATAAAATAGAAAAATTATGACAAATAATCCACAAAATTCAACAAGTTAAAAAACAAATAAAATCAAAGATTATTCATATAAAGTACATCTCTCATATCGAAAAGACCTGATTTCTTATCTTTCAACCAAATTGCAGCACGAACTGCACCATTAGCGAAAGTCATACGGCTGGAAGCCTTGTGGCTAATCTCAATGCGCTCGCCAACATCAGCAAACATTGCAGTGTGCTCACCGACGATATCTCCGGCACGCAAGCTGGCAAAACCGATACTGTTTGGCACACGTTCGCCGGTGTGGCCTTCACGCGCATAGACCGCGCAGGTTTTCAGATCGCGCCCTAACGCTCCCGCAATGGCTTCACCCATGGCTAACGCCGTCCCCGACGGGGCATCCACTTTATGGCGGTGGTGCGCTTCCAGGATCTCGATATCCGTGTAGTCGCCCATCACCGTGGCCGCTTTCTCCAGCAATTTCAGCATCACGTTGACACCCACACTAAAGTTGGCGGCAAACACAATGCCAATCTCCTGTGCAGCCGCGCTGATAGCCGCTTTGCCTGCATCATCAAAACCCGTGGTACCGATAATCATGCCCTTGCCATGCTGGCGGCAGAATGCCAAATGCTCCAATGTGCCTTCCGGGCGCGTGAAATCGATGAAGATATCAAAATCATCACGTACCGCATCCAGCGAATCCTGCACAATAACGCCCAGCGTGCCCAGTCCAGCCAGTTCTCCGGCATCAACGCCAACCAACGATGAGCCCTCACGCTCTAGCGCCGCACCGAGGACAGCCCCCTCCATCTGCGAAACCGCCTGGATCAGTTGACGCCCCATTCGACCACCGGCACCGGCAATCGCTACACGTATTGCATCCTTCATCGTTATCTCTCTTTTTTCACTTGCGCCGTAAAAACGTTCTCAGGTTAGCGGGCCAACACGATGGCTGCCAGTGGATTTCACGCAGGATTAGAAATTTCTGACAAAAAGGGGGAATAATCAGTAAAAGCTATCCGTCAGAAGGCATTCATTACACGCTGACAGATAAATCCCCCCAAATAGGGGTCACGTATTCAATGTGTTGCTCCGCAATAAAAATAGTATTCATGCTCTATGTTCTCTTCATGCATTCAGGCTGGTTTTAAACACCTTTTTTGCATGCCAGACTATGTAGCAATACACTCATTG
>NZ_JBPETA010000175.1:0-6332 GCF_051710365.1 Symbiopectobacterium sp.
ATGGCGATGGTCAAAGCGCTTAACCGGATCACGCTATTAGGAATGCCGAACAGTATTCGCATCACGTAACAATCGACCCGATGGGGCACAGTCGTTACAAGTTCTGATTTATTCAACAAAGCCAATTCGAATATAAAGAACGACCCGTGCCAACACCAGCGGAAAACGACGTATTATTAAAAGTCAAAACGGTCGGCATATGTGGCACCGACATTCATGCCTGGGCGGGGAAACAGCCTTTCTTTAATTATCCTCGCGTGCTCGGTCATGAAATTTGTGGTGACGTGGTAACGGTTGGGCAGCCATCAGCACCGTCGATTTCCTCGAGATGCTGGACCACCAAGATGCCAGCTACCAGATGATCCTCAACACGTTCCGCCGCCAAGCCGATGCAGCCGTGCGCTATCAGGATGCCAGCGGTATGTGGCGTACCCTGCTTAACCAGCCGGACAGCTATCTGGAGGCCTCCGGCACCGCCGGTTTCACCTACGCGCTGCTAAAAGGCATACGCCTTGGTCTGCTCGACGAACGCTATCACGATGCCGCCTGGAAAGGTGTCAATGCCCTGCTGAGCCGTATCAGCCCGCAGGGAGAAGTCGCGGATGTCTCCGCAGGGACGTCAGTCGGGCACGATCTCGATCACTATCGTAAGATTGCCATCAAACAGCGCGCGTATGGTCAGTCGCTTACCATGCTGGCGTTGACAGAGGCATTAGCCGGGCTGAAGTAACTCTGGCAGCCCCGTGGCGTATCGGGCCGCCGAGGGGCTTTTTTCACCGTTACTTACCGCACCGTTTATGGCGTGAAAGCCTGCTCCGCATCCGGTGGCAACAATCCGGCTTTCCAGCGCTGCTGCCAGCTGTGCGCAAAAGTTTGCATCCCGCTTTGACCGCCCATCTGCAACAGGCCCGGCAACTGATGGCTTTTGCCCTCACGAATCAGGTTGGCCACCGCCGTATTGGCCAGCAACACTTCATACAGCGCGACTCGCCCTCCGCCGCGTCGTAGCACCAGTTGCTGCGCCACCACACCTTGCAGACACAGTGCCAGTTGGCTGCACACGAAATCTTTTTCCTGTGCGGGAAACACATCCAGCAGACGTTCTACCGCCTGGGAGGCACCGCGCGTATGCAGCGTCGCTAGCACCAGGTGCCCGGTTTCTGCCGCCGTTAACGCCAACCGAATGGTTTCACCGTCGCGTAATTCCCCCCAGCAGGATGACATCCGGGTCTTCACGCAGAGCGCCGCGCAAGCCGTGGGCAAACGACGGGCAGTGTACGCCGATCTCACGCTGTTGAATCAGGCCGCGATCTGCGGAAGGCGCAGGTGAGTAGACAAATTCAATAGGGTCTTCCAACGTAATAACATGGCAAGCCTGCTGCTGTCTGAGCGCATTCACCATCGCCACCAATGTGGTGGATTTCCCACTGCCGGTTGCGCCAGTCACCAGAATCAACCCGACGTGTCGCGTGATTAACGAAGCAAGGAGCGGTGGCACATGCAGTGTTTCCAACGCGTGTGCCGTCGTAGCAATGGTGCGTAACGCAACGGAAAGCCCGGCATGCTGACGAAACAGATGTGCGCGCAGCCGAATGCCGTCGGGTGTGATCAACGCGCCATCGGCCTGCCCCTCAGTGTGTAATTGCTGGCGCTGAAGGGCCGTCATCCAACTGTCTCCCCAACGCTCCAACTGCGCAGCGTTGCAATAGGCGCTGGTCTGTATCGGTTGTAACTCGCCATCAATACGCCACATCGGCGGATATCCGCTACACAGGTGCAGATCGGAGGCATTCTGTTTTACACTACAGGTTATCCACTCATTGATATCCATAGATCCCATCCTTAGCATGACCATGAACCCGATTGAGCAGAATCTACAGAACGTCAGAGAGAAGATCGCCTCCGCCGCCGCCGCATGTGGACGCGACCCGCACGCGGTGACCTTGCTTGCCGTCAGTAAAACCAAACCTGTGGCAGCGATCGAAGAAGCGATTGCCAGCGGGCAGCGAGGTTTTGGGGAAAATTATGTACAGGAAGGCGTGGACAAGGTGCTTTATTTCCGTGAGGCCATGCCTCAGGTGGCATTAGAATGGCACTTTATCGGACCGCTGCAATCCAACAAGAGCCGTCTGGTTGCCGAATATTTTGACTGGTGTCACACCGTCGATCGCTCTAAAATCGCCCAACGTCTGAGCGAACAACGCCCGGCGGCATTAGCGCCGTTGAACGTGTTGCTGCAAGTGAACATTAGCGGTGAAGCCAGCAAATCGGGGATCGAACCAGCAGGTCTTCCCGCCCTGGCCGCTACCATCGCTGCCCTGCCGCATCTGACGCTGCGGGGCCTGATGGCAATTCCGGCACCGGAAAGTGACTACGCACGGCAATTAGCCGTGTTTCAATCGATGAATGACCTGTTTGCGCAGTTAAAATTGCATTATCCTCAGGTGGATACCCTCTCCATGGGGATGACGGATGATATGAGCGCCGCGATTGCGGCAGGCAGTACGCTGGTACGCATCGGCACCGCCATTTTCGGCGCACGTGACTATCCTCAGCATGTATAGGCCTCAGCATGGATAATCCCTTTCGGGGCTGAACGCTGCCACTGGCCGGTTGACGAACACGAGAGAACATAAAGATGCAACACCGCAAGCTTACCTTTATTGGTGACGGAAACATGGCGCAGGCCATCATTGCAGGGCTGGTTAACGGCGGTTATCCTGCCGATCATATCCGCGTCTGCGCACCAAGCGCCTCACGACGGGATGCGCTGGCACAGCGCTATGGCGTTATCAGCAGCGACGACAACCTCGCGGGCGCGCAGGACGCCGACGTCGTGGTGCTGGCGGTGAAACCGCAGTTGATGGCAAGCGTATGCGAGCCGCTGCGCGGCGTGCTGAACGCGCCGGGCAAGTTGGTGCTGTCTATCGCGGCTGGAGTGAGTGTGGCGCGCTTTCAAGCGCTGTTAGGGGAGCCGCTAACGCTGGTTCGCATTATGCCAAACACACCGTCATTGGTGGGCAAAGGCATGAGCGGCCTTTACGCGCCCGCTAACGTATCGGCGGAAGATCGTGCCTTTAGCGCCGAGCTGATGCAAAGCGTGGGTAAAGTATGCTGGGTTGAGCAAGAGAGCGGCATCAACGGCGTTATTGCCGCCGCAGGCAGCGCACCGGCCTATTTTTTCCTGTTTATGGAAGCGATGCAGCAAGAGGCCATTCGCCAAGGATTCACACCGGAAAGTGCACGTCAGTTGGTGCAGCAGGCCGCACTGGGTGCAGCTGCACTGGTAGAAGCCAGTCCGGATACACCGCTTGCGACGCTGCGTGAGAATGTGACGTCCAAAGGCGGCACCACCGCAGAGGCGCTGCGGGTGTTTAACGAACGCCAACTGACACAAACCGTCGCCGATGCCATGCAGGCTGCCGTGCATCGCGCGCAGGAAATGGAAAAACTGTTTTAACTCACCGTTATTCTCTATATAGCTGATAAGGAATCGATGTTTCTATGCTAACCCTGACGTTTCTGGTCAAGACACTGATCGACCTGTATGTAATGGTGCTGCTGTTACGCATTTGGATGCAATGGTCACGCAGTGATTTTTATAACCCGTTGTCGCAATTCGTGGTGAAAATCACGCAGCCTATCGTCAGGCCGCTGCGCCGTATTCTGCCTGCACTCGGCCCCATCGATAACGCATCGCTGCTGTTGGCGTTTCTGCTGACCACGTTGAAATACCCCCTGCTGATGCTGATTCAGGTTAGAGCCTTCGCGATAAGCCCGGTCAACTTGCTGGTGGGTTTGTTGGCACTGTTAAAATCCGCGGGCTATCTGGTGTTCTGGGTAGTGATTATCCGTGCGCTGATGAGCTGGGTGAGTCAGGGACGCAGCCCAGTAGACTACCTGCTGTTCCAACTTACCGAACCGTTTATGGCCCCGATTCGCCGTATTATTCCGGCCATGGGCGGCATCGATTTCTCCGCCATGGCGGTGATTTTGATCCTGTATCTCCTGAACTACCTCGGCATGGATCTGTTTCCGGAATTTTGGTTCCTGCTGTGAGTGAAATAGCACTGCTGCCCGACGGGTTGGTCATTCGGCTCTATATTCAGCCGAAGGCCAGCCGTGACCAGATAGTCGGCCTGCACGGTGATGAGTTGAAAGTCGCCATCACCGCGCCGCCGGTTGATGGTCAGGCCAACGCGCATTTGGTCAAATACCTTGCCAAGCAGTTCCGGGTGGCAAAAGGCGCGGTGAGCATTGAAAAAGGTGAGCTGTACCGCCATAAACAGATTAGAATTGTTAATCCGCAGCACATTCCTACGGAAATCGCCGCATTGATCTCGCAGTAACCCACCACAGGGAACTGCGCATCGCAACAGATAACTCCCCCGCCATTCCCGACGATGGCATTAACAGAATGCAGGACACACGCATGGATACCACTAGGCAAAACGTCGTTTTAGCCACCGGCAACCCCGGAAAAGTTCGCGAACTCGCCGATCTGCTGGCGGATTTTGGCATGAATATCGTCGCACAAACCGAACTGGGCGTTGATTCTGCCGAAGAGACTGGGTTGACCTTTATCGAGAATGCACTGCTCAAAGCGCGCCACGCGGCGCACATCACCGGATTGCCTGCGGTGGCCGATGACTCGGGTCTGGCGGTTGATGCATTGGGCGGTGCGCCGGGTATCTACTCCGCGCGCTACGCCGGAGTGGATGCCAGCGATCAAGCCAATCTGGACAAACTGCTCGATGCCATCAAGGATGTCCCTGACGAACAACGCGGAGCCAGCTTCCATTGCGTGCTGGTCTATCTGCGCCACGCCGATGAACCGACGCCGCTGGTCTGCCACGGCCGCTGGCAGGGTGTGCTGACGCGTAAGGCTGTGGGCGAAGGCGGCTTCGGCTATGATCCTATCTTTTACGTACCGAGCGCAGGCAAAACTGCCGCAGAAATGACGCGCGATGAGAAAAACGCGCTGTCGCACCGTGGTCAGGCGCTGCGTTTACTGCTGGATGCGCTGCGTCATGCATAAACTGCCGCCGCTCAGCCTGTACATTCACATTCCCTGGTGTGTGCAAAAATGTCCGTATTGCGATTTTAACTCCCACGCCCTCAAGGGCGAGGTGCCGCATCAGGAATATGTGGATCACTTATTGGCCGATCTGGATGCGGATCTTCCGCTGAGCGGCGACCGGGCCCTCAGTTCAATCTTTATCGGCGGCGGCACGCCCAGCCTGCTGAGCGTAGAAGGCATGCAGGCGCTGCTCGATGGAGTGCGTGCCCGCTTACCGCTTAGCGCGGATGCCGAAATCACCATGGAAGCCAACCCCGGCACGGTAGAGGCCGATCGCTTTAGCGGCTACCAGCGCGCGGGAATTAATCGAATCTCTATTGGCGTGCAAAGTTTCAGCCCGGAAAAACTGACGCGTCTCGGGCGTATTCACGGCCCGGAAGAAGCCAAGCGGGCCGCACGTCTAGCGGCCGGGCTTGGGCTGCGCAGTTTCAATCTGGACCTGATGCACGGCTTGCCGGATCAGACGCTGGAAGAAGCGCTGGACGATTTGCGTCAAGCGATTGCGCTCAATCCACCGCATCTGTCGTGGTATCAATTGACGATTGAGCCGAATACCCTGTTCGGTTCGCGTCCACCGGTGTTGCCCGATGACGATGCGCTGTGGGATATCTTCGCGCAGGGCCATGCGCTGCTCACTGCCGCAGGCTATCAGCAGTATGAAACGTCTGCCTACGCCAAACCGGGCTATCAGTGTCAGCACAACCTCAACTATTGGCGTTTTGGCGATTATCTGGGGATTGGGTGTGGTGCACATGGAAAAATTACGCGTGATGACGGGAGTATCCTGAGAACCGTAAAAACCCGCCATCCGCGCGGTTATATGCGAGGCACTTACCTGGACCAGCGCAATGAAGTGCAAGCGGAAGATCTACCGTTCGAATTCTTTATGAACCGTTTTCGATTGCTGGAACCCGCGCCGCGTAGCGAATTCAGTGCCTACACCGGTTTGGCCGAGAGCGTGGTACGCCCACAAATAGACTGGGCGTTGGCGCAAGGCTACCTGACGGAAACCGCTACCCACTGGCAGGTTACCGAACACGGCAAGCTGTTTCTGAATTCCTTGCTGGAAGGGTTTCTGGCGGAATAAGCGCAGCCAGAGAAAGAAAAAAACAGGTGAACGGTTAGACCCGTCATTCCGCACCTGATTTTTCTTTTTTCGGGACTTGACGGTATTCTGAAGTTCTGAATTTATTACTGCTTTTTGCAGACCAATCAGCATGAGTACTCCCCACGTTACCATCCGTAACCTTGA
>NZ_JBPETA010000176.1:0-6316 GCF_051710365.1 Symbiopectobacterium sp.
ATTGTTAGTATGAATCATGAGAGTTACCTCGTGTTTTGTATAAGGATTGGACACCCATATCAAAACCGGTAACTCTCAACCTTGCAAGGTCCAGTGTCAGATCAAGTCGCGACTAATACACATAATTATAGTTAGCCAGCACCGTCAAGCCACGTGCCACCTCGCCGCTCATTTCCAACTCGATACCGCGTGAGCGAACCTGCCCGGTTTGCGCTGACGTGCCAGGATGCTCACGATCGGTAGTCGATACGTTATCCTGAACCAGATTATACAGCGCGACGGTCGCATAACCGTTAAAGCCGTGTGGCGTGTACTTCATCCCCACTTCGGTCTGCTTACCCATGGTCGGTTTATAGGGATTTCCTTTACCGTCATCTCCCGCAAGCGGCATAAAGGATTCGGAGTAACTAATATAGGGAGAAACACCGTTATCAAACAGATACATCAGCCCAGCCGTTTTGGTGAACTTATCGCCATCCTTACGGCTATCGGTGCCATTGGTCAGATTCTGATCGCGCGATTTTGCCTTGTCGTAACGCCCGCCAATCAGCGCAATCCAGCTATCGTCATAGCGGAACTGGTTCTGAATGTAGTAACCCATTTGGTGACGCCCAGTGCGATAATCATACAATTGGTCGAGCGGCAGAACCGCGTTGCCATACACCGGGTTAAACATATTGATAGTGCCAATACCGTAGAAATCACCATCACTGCTCTGTGAATTAGCGCGGCGATAATCAACCCCCCAGCAGCAGCGTGTTTTCCACATCGCCCCATTGCCACTCCCCGACCATACGGTTATCTGTGGCCCAGTTTTGCGCAAAACCATCGCGGTAGGTCATACCACGATCCACCCTGCCATCAACAACATCCCCTAAGGCATAGGCAGTACGCAGATCCATATTCAGGTAGTTGTAGTTGGTGTTCTGATGGAACGTCCAGGTATCATTAATACGATGGGTGAACTCATAGCCCAGCGTAAATTGGCGGGTATTGTTGCGATCGAGACCAGGTTCACCCAGCGAGGTTCTGTAGCCCACCTTACCGAACGGTGTGTTGTGTGCCCGCAGGCATTTTAAAACCACTGGTAACATCGGAATCGGTATCCATGTAGCTCGCCAGTACGGTCAGTTCCGTGTTTTCCCCCATCAGGAACGTCATGCTGGGTGCCAGATAGAAACGATCGCTCTTGGCATGATCCATTTCGCCCGACGTACCGCGCGCGAGGCCCACCACACGATAGAGCACCGTGCCATCATCGCTAAGCGGCCCTGCGCTATCAATGCCCAGTTGGCGGTAATCATTGGAGCCATAATCCAGAGAGATTTGTCCCTGTGGCAAACGCGTTGGACGCTTGGTGATCACGTTAACCAGACCACCCGGCGGGTTCTGCCCATACAGCACTGATGCAGGCCCTTTTAACACTTCAATTCTATCCACGCCAAAAGCGTCAAACTGCTGAACAAAGAAACCGCGTTCGTTAATGGCCGCAAGTCCGTTTTGGAAGCGTGACTGATCTTTAAAGCCACGGATGGAGAGCCATTCGGTCTTGTTATCCGGCCCGTAATAGGATGCCAACACGCCGGGGTTGTAGCGCAAGGCCTGATCGACCTTCTTGGCGCCGCGCTCTTCCATCTGTTGCTGTGTCACCACGGACATCGCACGCGGCGTTTCCGAGACCGGTACATCCAGCTTTAACGCGGTATTAGGTGGCGCCGTGACGACGATTTGATCGTTACGCGCTGGCACCGCACCCGTTGCCGGTGCTACTGGCTGCGCCACAATAGAGACGCTACCGTCAGCGTGGCGCTCGGCGCGCAGACCGCTGTTTGCCAGCAGTTGCGCAAATCCTTGTTCCACTTCATAGCGCCCTTGCAATCCGCTGCTCTGTTTACCCACCGTCAGTGCCGGATCATAAGACAACAGAACGCCGGATTGCTGTGCCAATTGGTTTAAGGCCTGGGCCAGACTGCCCGCAGTGACATGAAATTCCTGTGCTGCTGCCGAAACGGCCGTGACCGAAGCGGCACCGCCCAGCGCCATTCTCCAAAGTGCGGCTCTTAGCGCCAGCGTTACCGGCCCGGTTCGCCATGATTTCATTGTTATACCCCTGTCAGTTTTTCATTGCTGTTAATGGGTATGCCAATGGAGGTCACGACAAGGGGAACCAGAAAAAAAATAGCGTATCAGTAGGTAAGTGCGTTTGGTGGCGTTGAGAGAACTCGATTGTTATCGAAACTTGCAAGACAAAATAAATCTGCAATAATTTTGGTTAAGGCGCGTTGATCAAACTCGCTACGCCAGAAAAGGCGTAGCTTATATTGTGACAGGTGCGCAATAATTCCGTAATATGATTGGTTTCGAACGTCCTTGCTTTATTTACCTAAGAGACGAGGTTAATGGCAGGAGCAGGTTCGCTGATCTCTTGATTCAAAATCATCAGAGAAAACACACGGTTTTCAACATTCAGCTTAGAAAAAGAGAGCGTGCTTAGCTGCTTTTTCGTGAAGCCATCAAACAGCAGGTCCGACACCACGCGCGTACTCATAACGTCGCTGTTGGTCACAAAGTCCTGATAGGCAAACTTCACGTTTATCGGCAATACGTCATCAATAGAGACCGGATTATTCGTTTCAGAATGCAGCCCGAAATGGGCATTAAATGCAGAGTTAGCACAGAGAACCTTGCATTTATCATCAATAACGGCGACGGCACGCCTGTCATTTTGTACAGGTTTGCTCAGCATGCCTATGATTTCATTTTGTCCAAATATCAGACTCATCGTTTCCTCTGCTTCATGCTATGACAAGATAACTCCACGGACACACTGAGAAGCTGTCGTCAACCTCCCTACAGATCTGCGCGACTTACGCGCAGGATCGAAAGGCATTGAGTAGATACTTTCGATAGCTCGAAACCGAAAACCGTAATTAATCAATAAAAACAAATAGATAAAATATCTTGTACTTCCGTTAGCGTAATGATCAAGCAGCGCGACGTGGTGTTTTGATCTCGAACGATCAGGCAAAAGCCTACATCGTCAAATTCCTATTCAAGTGTAGAAGTAAAAGGTCAAAAAATCCCGTGAACCCGTACCACATTAGTCGCTTATACTGCTCTCATTTTTTTACATATGTACTAAAGTTTTAACGTACCTGTCGATCAAACGATCAAAAAGCATCTTCTGGATCAAAATATACCCGTGTTGGTATGCACACTATCGGCTGAATAAGCAGTATCTTTATGCTATTTGATCGAAAAGGAAGATCAAATAATAAAAAATAATAGTTTTAATCTATTGAAAATAATAAATTGATCGTTATATGCTTTACGATCATGTGAACGAGCAAGTCAGTCACAATAATGTGACACACATCACAAATTATCTTCCGGTTTGCTTTTTTATAAATAGCAGTAAACGCTCAGGGCCAGCCATTCTCCACGCTTTTCCTTTCACTGTGTTACTCCTTATTGCGTGATCTATCGCTCAAAAAAGAAACAAATTATGGCGCACCACTACACTTAACGATTTTTTGACATACCTTTAACAAGGTTTAAGGAGAGCGCTATGAGCCAATATAATAAACACACCATACCCGCCTCAGTGGCGGAGAACGCCCTGATTAACGCTGAGCAGTATCGCGAGTGGTATCAGGCATCGATCAATGATCCCGAAACCTTTTGGCGGGAGCATGGCAAGATCGTCGATTGGATCAAACCGTACACTGAAGTTAAAAACTCCTCTTTCGATCCAGGTCATATCCGTATTCGCTGGTTCGAAGATGGTACGTTAGATGTTGCAGCCAACTGTCTTGATCGACACTTAACCACCCTTGGCGATCAAACCACCATTGTGTGGGAAGGGGATGACGCAACCCAAAGCAAAACAGTGACTTACCGCGAACTTCACCAAAGCGTCTGTCGTTTTGCTAATGTGTTGAAATCTCTGGTCATTAAAAAGGGCGATGTGGTCGCTATCTATATGCCCATGGTGCCGGAAGCGGCAGTTGCCATGCTGGCATGCACGCGCATCGGTGCCATTCATTCCGTTATTTTCGGCGGTTTTTCTCCTGAATCCATCGCCGGGCGCATTATCGATTCCAGTGCCAAGCTGGTGATTACCTCTGATGAAGGCATCCGCGCAGGGCGCACCATCCCGCTGAAAAAGAATATTGATGACGCGTTGCGCAACCCAGATGTTAAAACGGTGGCACACACCATTGTTTACCAGCGTACGGGTGGCGCTATCGATTGGCACGAAGGACGCGACCATTGGTGGCACGATCTGATCGCCGGTGCAGACGATCGCTGCCCGCCAGAAGCGATGAATGCCGAGGATCCGTTATTTATTCTCTATACTTCCGGGTCGACCGGTAAGCCCAAAGGCGTACTGCACACTACCGGCGGATATCTGGTCTATGCGGCCATGACCTTCAAATATGTGTTTGACTACCATCCCGGCGATATCTATTGGTGTACCGCCGATGTCGGCTGGATCACCGGACACAGCTACCTGCTCTACGGCCCGTTGGCCTGCGGTGCCACCACGCTGATGTTTGAAGGCGTACCCAACTGGCCGGATGCACGCCGTATGGGACAAGTGGTCGATAAGCACCACGTCAATATCCTGTATACCGCCCCCACCACTATCCGCGCGCTGATGGCTGACGGTGACAAAGCTATCGAAGGCAGCAACCGGCGTTCGCTGAAGATCATTGGGTCGGTGGGCGAACCCATCAACCCGGAAGCGTGGGAATGGTATTTCAACAAGATCGGTAACGGCCAATGTCCGATCGTCGATACCTGGTGGCAAACGGAAACGGACGGGTTAATGATTACCCCGCTGCCAGGGGCGATCGAAACCAAGCCGGGTTCAGCAACGCTTCCCTTCTTTGGCGTGCAGCCTGCATTAGTCGATAACCTGGGCACGCCGCAGGACGGAGCAACGGAAGGCAATCTGGTGATCACCAACTCCTGGCCGGGTCAGGCGCGTACGCTGTTTGGCGATCATGAGCGTTTCGAACAAACCTACTTTTCGACCTTTAAAGGCGTATTTCAGCGGCGACGGTGCCCGTCGCGATGAAGATGGTTACTACTGGATAACCGGCCGCGTCGATGACGTGTTGAACGTGGCGGGCCATCGTCTGAGCACGGCGGAAATAGAGTCGGCTCTGGTGGCACACCCGAAGATTGCCGAAGCCGCCGTGGTGGGCATCCCACACAGCCTGAAAGGCCAGGCTATCTACGCCTATATTACGCTCAACCACGGTGAAGAGCCTTCCAGTGCTCTTTACACGGAAGTGCGCAATTGGGTGCGTAAAGAGATTGGCCCGATTGCTACACCCGATATCCTGCACTGGACGGACTCGCTGCCGAAAACCCGCTCCGGCAAGATTATGCGGCGTATCCTGCGCAAAATCGCGGCGGGAGATACCAGTAATCTGGGTGATATCTCTACGCTTGCCGATCCTGGCGTCGTTGAAAAACTGCTGGAAGAGAAAAAAACCATGGACACGCCACAGTCTTAAACATCAAACGCAGTACGCGCTAAGCGAACCGATAGCAGATAACGCCAGACCCCAAGGGTCTGGCTTAGCTGGCTGTACCCTAAAATCGGCAACGTTTTTACTCACAACCGGATACAGACTCACTTACCGGAGATTTATGATGAATGACGTCCTCTACCAACGCATTGGCAACCACTCGGTGTTTAAGGAACTGGTGCGCAAACGTCAGCTTTTTGCCGTCTCGCTTTCTCTGATCGTCCTGGTGTTATACGTCAGCTTCATTTTGCTGATTGCCTTTGCTCCCACCTGGCTGGGTACCCCCCTTTATCCCGGAGCAACCATCACGCGCGGCATTCCCATCGGAATTGGGCTAATCATTATCTCGTTTGTCTTGACCGGGGTGTATGTCTATCGTGCCAACGGCGAATTTGACCGTATGACCAAAAAGCTGCTGAGTGAGGTTAAGTAATGAAAACCCGTCTGTTATTACCGCTTATTGGTCTGATGCTCCCCGTCATGGCCTACGCAGATGCCCTCACCGGCGACGTTCAACGCCAGCCGCTGAATATCCAGGCCATCGTCATGTTTCTGCTGTTTGTCGGCGGCACGCTTTACATTACCTATTGGGCCTCGAAGCGTACACGCTCGCGCAGCGACTATTATACGGCTGGTGGCAATATCACCGGGGCTTTGTTGAATAAATCAGAACTTGTAACGACTGTGCCCCATCGGGTCGATTGTTACGTGATGCGAATACTGTTCGGCATTCCTAATAGCGTGATCCGGTTAAGCGCTTTGACCATCGCCAT
>NZ_JBPETA010000177.1:0-6247 GCF_051710365.1 Symbiopectobacterium sp.
TGAGTTCAGTATTGGTGACAGACCACCACAAGTATCCAACCTCAATTCTATTCACAAGACCATCGTTGATGTTCTCGGCGAGCGATACCGTCGAATTTATTCTTAAAGTAGGTGCGGAATGACGGATTGAAGAATGGCGATCGGCTGCACTTGAAACAAGCGGCAGAATTGTTGGGCGTATCCGAAATGACCGTGCGCCGCGACCTGAACGCCACGTCAGCCAGCGTGATTCTCTTGGGTGGCTACGTAGTTAACGATCCGCAGGGCAGCGCCATGGGCCACTACTTTGTGTCCGATCAGCAGAACCAGCAGGTACCGGAGAAACGTGTGGCTGGCCGACTGGCGGCGCAACTGATTGAGGCGGGTGATACCGTTTTTTTTGACTGCGGCACCACCCTGCCCTTTGTTATCGATGCCATCGATAAAGATCTACCTTTTACCGCTGTCTGCTACTCCCTGAACACCTTTCTGGCGCTGCAAGCCAAACCCGCAGCCAAAGTCATTTTGTGCGGTGGGGAATTCCACCCCGATAATGCGATTTTCACGCCTCTGACGCGGCAGAGTGAACTGGACCCGATCTGTACCAACAAAGCCTTCATCTCGGCGGCAGGGGTCGATCTCAAGCGGGGAGCGACCTGTTTTAATTTTGCCGAACTGGATATCAAACACCGGGCGATGGCGCTATCGCAGCGCACTATTCTGGTGGCCGACAGCAGCAAGTTTGGCCGGATACAGCCTGCCGCTATCGGTGCATTGACGCAGTTCGATACGCTGGTGACCGACTGCGCCCCGCAGGGCACCTATCAGAATTTCACGCTCGACAACGGCATCATGCTGATCTATCCCTGCTGTTAAAACCAGCCGCCAAACCATTTGGTCAGGGTTAGCCATATTGCATCCCACAGTCGCCCGAACAGACCGGCTTCAGGCACCTCATCCAGTACCACCAGCGGTCGTTGGGCAATCACTTTGCCATCCAACTGGAAATCCACGGTACCGACCGCCTGATTTTTTACCAACGGTGCCTGTAAATGTGGCGACGTCAGGGTAAAACTGGCTTTCAGGTTGCGCATTTGCCCTTTAGGCACCGTCAGTGCGACATCGTCAGCAACCCCTAACCGTGCTTCACTCTGTGCGCCGTACCAGACACGCTGTGTGGTAAACGTGGTATTAGCCTGAACTGGCGTGACCGTTTCGAAGAAGCGGAAACCCCAGGTCAGCAGCTTTTCGCTATCGCGAAAACGAATGGCATCCGTCGGTGCGCCCAGTACCACAGAAATTAACCGCATGTTGCCTTCCGTCGCGGATGCCACCAGATTGTGTCCGGCACCGCTGGTATGCCCGGTTTTGATGCCGTCAACATTCAGGTTGCTGCTCCACAACAAACGGTTGCGGTTGGGCTGCTTAATGTTATTGAAGGTGAATTCTTTTTCTTTATGCAGGGCATACTCTTCCGGCACATCGCGAATCAACGCCTGCCCCAGCAGCGCCATATCACGCGCCGTGCTGTACTGCCCGGCAGCATCCAGCCCGTGTACGGTGAGGAAGTGGGTATTGGTGAGGTTGAGTGATTTGACATAGTTGTTCATCAGGCTGACAAACGCATCCTGACTGCCCGCCACATAGTCGGCCAACGCAATGCTGGCATCATTGCCCGATTGGATAACGATGCCTTTATTCAGTTCCAAAACCGGAATTTTATCGCCGGGTTTCAGAAACATCAGCGACGATCCTCGCAGCGCCGGATTACCCGTTGCCCAGGCATCTTTACCGACGGTAACCAGATCGTCCGGTTTAATTTTTTCCGTTTTTATCGCCTGACCGATAACGTAGCTTGCCATCATTTTCGTCAGGCTGGCGGGGTCCAGTCGCTCATCCGCTCGCTGTTCCGCAAGAACCACATCGCTGTGGTAATCCATGAGAATAAAGGCTTTAGCTTCGATCTGCGGCGCGGCAGGTGCCTGTTCGGCGTATACGTGTGGGGTTAGCGCCAGCCACAGCAGCGTTGCGCTGCATAGCATCAAGCGGGAGCACGCGGCCTTGGAAAATCTAGCCTGGGGGAAATGGGCCGTGGTGTACATGCGTCCTCCATGTCGTAAGTCGTGCAGTTAATCTGGTCAGATTTCGATATTCTTTGCAACGAATGGCAATAAGCTGTAAACGTTACCGTCCGCCGCCCGACAATGAAACGCCCTACTCTGTAAAGATACTCAAAGAAATGCAATCGTCTAGAAAATACGCTGATTTATAAATACGTTATGAGAGTTTTCTCATGGAAGGAAGGGAAAACCGGCAAGCGGCACGGACCGCTCGCCGGTAATAGACCGTTAGCGACGATCGCGTTTATCCGCGCGCTTGGCAAACCAGTCACCCAGCATCTGCACCACTTGCACCAGAATAACCAGCGCCACCACGGTCACCACCATCACCTGCATTTCATAGCGGTAATAACCACAGCGGATCGCTAAATCACCGACGCCACCACCGCCCACAATACCCGCCATCGCGGAGTAGCCAATCAGGCTAACCAGCGTGATGGTCAGACCGCGCAGCAAACCCGCCTTGGCTTCCGGCAGCAGTACGGTCGCAATAATGCGCATCGGGCTTGCGCCGAACGCCTCGGCCGCTTCGACAATGCCGGGGTCGACTTCGCGCAGGGTGCTGTCCACCAGACGCGCATAAAACGCCATCGCAGCTACCGACATCGGCACCGATGCCGCCACCGGGCCGATGGTGTTACCCAGCAGAATCTGGGTAAGCGGCAACAGCAGCACCAGCAGGATGACAAACGGGATAGAGCGGATAATGTTGACCAAAATCGTGCTGCATAAATACACCGCACGGTTTTGCCAAAACAGGTTTCTGTCGGTGACAAAGATCAACAGACCCAAAGGCAGGCCTCCGACAATGGCGCACAGCGTCGCGATGCTGACCATCTGAAAGGTTTCGCCAAACGCAACGGTCAGGTCAAAAGCCAAAAATCACCCATGTAATACCTCCACGCGCGCCGTGCGGGTCTGAACATAATGGATAGCGGCAGCCAGTTGCTCGCTGTCCGTCGGGTGGGTCAGTAACACCACCAGAATACCTAACGCACGGTTGCCGATATATTCAATCTTGCCGTGCAAAATGTTGACCGAAACGCCATAACGCACTGCCACATCGGATAACACCGGCTAAAACATTATCCCGGCCAAAGGCCGGGATAATAACACGCTATCGTGCTTATACCGACTTACTGTCCGGCACGCGCCTTCATCCATTCTGGCTTCTGGAATTCACTGAACACGCTGCCCGGTGCGTTGATCGCAGCAGCATACTCCTCGGATTCCACTGCGGCTTTGATATCTTTGGCGAACGGTTTATCAATATCGTCCGCGCGCACGGCAATCACGTTTTTCAGGTTTTCGTCCAACGTTTCCAGCTTGAGCGCGGTGGACAGTTTCAGCCCGGCAGCAAACGCAAAGTTACCGTTAACCAGCGATGCGGTGACGCTATCCAGCGTGCGCGGCAGTTGGGCTGCTTCCAGCGGTTTGAATACCAGACCGCGTGGGTTATCAACAATATCTTTTTCTGATGCTTTAGTGGCATCAAGTTCCGGTTTGATGGTGATTAACCCGAGCGATTGCAAAAAACGCAGCCCTCGTGCCAGATTGGTCGCATCGTTGGACAACGTAATCACATCGCCTTTTTTCAACTCGTCCAGCGAGTGGATTTTTTTGGAGTAGAATCCCATGCTCGCTGTCGGCACGATGATCAACTTCTCCAGCTTCAAGCCTTTGTCAGCAGCAAACTTTTCCAGATAGAGCGAGTGCTGGAACAGGTTGGCATCAATGCTGCCGTTTGCCAGCGCCAGATTGGGCTGCACGTAGTCACTAAACTCACGTACCACCACTTTGTAGCCCTTTTTCTCGAGCTGCGGTTTGATGGTCAGATTTACCATGTCGCCATAAGGACCGGGTGCCACACCAAACGTTAACGTCTGCGGATCGGTGCTGGCCAATGCCGTGGAAGTGCCCGCCACAAACGGCAGTGCGGAAAGAAGCGCCGCGCCCAGCAAAGCGCGAAAACGATGGGTCAAAGTCATTGTGTTTTCCTTGTTTTATATTGTGTACTGCATTATGAAAAATCCGCTTTGGGATGATAAAGATTAAATTGGCATATCTTTATGTCGGCGACACGTTAGCACAGGCAAGCCGGGATCAAAACAGCATGCTATTCAGGATGATAATTCCCTTTTCTTATCCCCAGCGCCGTTGAAAACCCGGTATAGTGGTTGGTGCTGTTGCTGCCGGGGCGTCAACGCGCTTCCTTCCATTCGTCATCAGAGGTTTATCATGCTTACTTTATGGGGTCGAGAGAATTCGAGTAATGTCAAAAAGTCCGCTGGCTCGCCGCAGAACTGGGGTTGAGTTATCAGCACATTCCAGCTGGCGGTCAGTTTGGCCGTAATCGCGAGGCGGATTATCTGGCGATGAACCCCAACGGGCTAATCCCCTGCCTGCAAGACGACGATCTGGTGTTGTGGAAATCCAATACGATTGTTCGTTATCTGGCCGCCAAATACGGTCAGCAGAGCCTGTATCTGGCCGATCACGGTCAGCGCGCCAATGCAGAAAAGTGGATGGACTGGGCAATATCGTTGGCCGTGCCGTTTGGCACCGTATTTATTGGCCTGGTGCGCACTGCGCCTGAACAGCGTGATGTTGCCCTGATTGCCAAACAGAAAGCAGAGTGCGAACGCCTGCTGGCTATAGCTGACGATGCGCTCTCGCGTCAACCTTGGCTGTCCGGGCCGGCATTCGGTATTGGCGATATTCCTCTGGGATGTATCGCGTATGGCTGGTTTAACATGGACATCGAACGCCCAACATTGCCACATCTGGAACGCTGGTATCAGTAGTTGACCGCGCGCCCCGCTTTCCGCGACACGGTCATGTTGCCGTTAACCTGATGCGACTTATCCGGCGTCATTCTCTAACGGAGTGCGCCGGTCATTTCAGCCCGACACGCAGCAATTTGCCATTGCTGTCATCGGTGAGCAGGTACAGGTAGCCATCCGGTCCCACCCTGACTTCGCGAATTCGTTCATTGCAATCCGCCAGCAAGCGCTCCTCAGACAGGATTCGATCACCCTCCAGCGTTAGGCGTATCAGGTTGCGCTCTGCCAACGCGCCGATAAACACCGAATTTTTCCACTGCGGGAAGCGCTCGCCCTGATAAAATGCCATACCGCTAATCCCTGGCGACTTTTCCCACACGTGCGCCGGATCGGCCATGCCTGGCACACGGACTCCCTTCGCTTCCGGAATTTTCAGCCCAGAGTAGTTGATACCGTGCGTCGCCAATGGCCAACCGTAGTTTTTCCCGGCGGCGGGAAAGTTGATTTCATCACCACCGCGCGGACCATGCTCGTGCTCCCACAGGGTTCCGGTAACCGGGTTAAAGGCCAGCCCCTGCAGATTACGATGACCGTACGACCATATTTCCGGTCGCGCCCCGGCCTTGTTCACAAAGGGATTATCGACAGGGACTTTGCCTTGTGCCGTCAGTCGCACGATCTTCCCTTGCAGCTTATCCAGTTCCTGCGCGGTGGGTCGTTGGTTATTTTCACCGAACGAGATAAACAGCATGCCGTTTTTATCGAAAGCCAACTTACCGCCAAAGTGATTGCCGCTGGAGAGTTTGGGCTGTTGGCGGAAGAATACGGTGAACTGCTCCAAATGGCGATAATCCTCAGATAAACGCCCATAGCCCACGGCTGTGCCCGCGTTACCGTCATCGCCCACTTCGGCAAAACTCAGGTAAATACGACGGCTTTGTGCAAAATCCTGGGCTAATGCGACTTCCAGCAAGCCTCCCTGTGATTTGGCAAATACCGCTGGTACGCCTTCAATCGGTGCGGAAAGCCCCTTCCCCTCCTGCCAGTACCGCAATTGCCCGGCACGTTCAGTGATCAGCATGCCGTTATTTCCCGGCAAGAAGGCCAGTGACCAGGGGTGGTCCAGTTTATCTTGCAACTCGGTCACCGTAGGCTGTGCCGCCAGCAACGGCGTGGCCACGGTAAGTGCAAGCAGCAGCAAACCGCGAGCAGGGGCAGTAACGATGCGGGTCAATGAAAACCCGTCATTCCGCACCTACTTTAAGAATAAATTCGACGGTATCGCTCGCCGAGAACATCAACGATGGTCTTGTGAATAGAATTGAGGTTGGATACTTGTGGTGGTCTGTCACCAATACTGAACTC
>NZ_JBPETA010000178.1:0-6137 GCF_051710365.1 Symbiopectobacterium sp.
TGGCGATGGTCAAAGCGCTTAACCGGATCACGCTATTAGGAATGCCGAACAGTATTCGCATCACGTAACAATCGACCCGATGGGGCACAGTCGTTACAAGTTCTGATTTATTCAACAAAGCCCTTTCCATGATGAAAATGATTTTAACAACAGCTACATCATCAAAAACTACAACTATTGGGAAATAGGTAATAAACAAGAAAGAAACCTTACCTTTATTGACTTTCTCCTTGAGGTGATTGCCACACTGCCGCAAAAAGATCAAATGGATATCACCAACAAATACATGAACGAGGTTTTGATAAAGAACCCATCTCCCGTACTGTGGTATTACTATTTTGATTTGATCAAATCGCACAGTAAAATCCCGGAAAGCAAAAAAACCAGTTTCAAACCATCCTAGGCTACGAAGAGCGAGTCGATAACTTTTACATCGACAGCAAAGGCATTGATAAAAACTACATTGACTTAAAAAGCAGTGTGCTATATTCCCTTTTCTATGCGTATCACATCAAAAACGGGAACAAAAACGATGCGGATAGAAATTATGATAAGGTCAATACGTTATTAAATGAGAATCCGACCGCGAAAGTGCTGTTTTATAAAATAGCAACGAAAACCAACGGTGAATCCCAGTCATCTACCCGAAAAAACCCACTAAGTGCGTATCCGTTACAATGCGAAAAAGATAAACCGGAGTAGATGATACGCTTCAGTGTTGAATAATCGCGCCGGATACCGTGCACTCAAGCATAAAAAAGCCGGTCACATTGTACCGGCATTTTCAGGCAACGCTGCGATAGGTTAACCCAAGATGGATTCCAACTCAGCGCGCACTTGTACTACCTGACGGGTTCCGTCTACTTTGTGGTAGCGGATATTGCCTGCCTTGGCTTCTTTCTGGTAGTAGTCCACCAACGGCGCAGTTTGCTGATGATATTCCACCAGACGTTTACGCACGGTATCTTCATGATCGTCTTTACGGATGGTCAGTTCCTCACCCGTGACATCGTCTTTACCTTCAACCTTTGGCGGGTTGTACTTAACATGGTAAACACGACCTGATGCAGCATGCACGCGACGGCCAATAATGCGATCGACAATCAGTTCGTCAGGCACGGCGAACTCAATAACATTATCAACCTGAATGCCAGCATCTTTCATGGCATCCGCTTGCGGAATGGTGCGAGGAAAACCATCCAGCAGGAAACCGTTACGGCAATCATCCTGGGCGATACGCTCTTTCACCAAGGCAATAACCAATTCATCCGTGACCAGTTTGCCTGCGTCCATGATTTCTTTGGCCTGTTTGCCCAGTTCGGTCCCGGCTTTCACCGCCGCACGCAACATATCACCCGTGGAAATTTGCGGAATGCCATACTTTTCCATAATGAATTGTGCTTGAGTGCCTTTGCCTGCGCCCGGAGCGCCCAGCAGAATAATACGCATTGCGTAAATCCCCTTGCTATGTAGATTTTTTAAAATAAATTTGAAAACGCTCAACCATACCATTCCAGAGGCTTATCCTCAAGGAACGGGCTCGCTTTAGCGTGTCACAAAGCGAAAAAAAACCCGGTTAAAAACCGGGTTTTCGGAAAAGTGTGAGCGGTTATGCACTCAGCAGCTGGTTCATACGACGGATAAACTGGTTAGGATCTTCCAGCGTGCCGCGTTCAGCCAGCAGCGCCTGTTCCAGCAGCAGTTCAACCCACTCGCCAAACTGCACGTCATCGCCGGTATTTGCAGCCCGTTTCACCAACGCATGCTCCGGGTTGAGTTCAAAGATATATTTCACTTCCGGCGCATTCTGCCCAGCGGCGGCAAACAGCTTCGCCATCTGCGTGCTCATGTCATTGGCATCGGTGGTGACGATGGCAGGCGTATCGGTCAGGCGATGCGTCAGGCGCACCTCTTTGACGCGTTCACCCAGCAGCGTTTTCACACGCTCAACAAACGGCTCCAGGGATTTTTCCGCTTCTTTGCGCGCTTCGTCATCACTGGCATCATCCGCCAGCTTGTCCAGCGCTTCATCTGCTTTGCTGACGGACTGGAAGGACTTACCGTCAAACTCGGTCAGATAGCTCATCATCCACTCATCGACGCGGTCAGAAAGCAGCAGCACTTCGATGCCTTTCTTGCGGAACAGCTCCAGATGCGGGCTGCTCTTCGCAGCGGCATAACTGTCGGCAGTGATGTAGTAAATCTTCTCCTGCCCTTCGACCATACGGCTGACATACTCTTCCAGCGATACCGTCGGAGCAGAGCTGTCGCCGTGGGTGGAAGCGAAGCGCAACAGTTTGGCAATGGCTTCACGATTGCCACCATCTTCAGCAGGCCCTTCTTTCAGCACCAGGCCAAACTGTAGCCAGAAGGTTTGGTATTTTTCGGCGTCGTCTTTTGCCAGTTTTTCCAGCATCTGCAACACGCGTTTGGTCAGCGCATTGCGCAGATTCTGGGTAACACGGCTGTCTTGCAGGATTTCACGAGAGACGTTAAGCGGCAGATCGTTGGAGTCAATCAAGCCACGCACAAAGCGCAGGTAGTTCGGCATGAACTGCTCCGCGTCATCCATGATAAACACGCGCTGAACATAGAGTTTCAGGCCATGTTTATGATCGCGGTTCCACATGTCCCAAGGTGCCTGAGAAGGGATGTAGAGCAGGCTGGTGTACTCCTGCTTCCCTTCCACACGGTTATGGCTCCAGCTCAGCGGATCGCTGAAATTGTGAGCAATGTGCTTGTAGAATTCTTTGTATTCATCTTCGGTCACATCCGCTTTATTGCGCGTCCACAGCGCCTGTGCCTTGTTGACCTTTTCCCAGGTGACCGTCGGCTCGCCGCCCTCTTCTTCGCTCGGCGTATGGGTTTCAATTTCCACCGGCAGCGCGATGTGATCGGAGTATTTACCGATAATGGAACGCACGCGCCACTCATCAAGGAACTCATCTTCCCCTTCACGCAGGTGCAGGGTGATCTCGGTACCGCGATCGGCCTTGACCACATCCGCCACAGTGTACTCACCTTCACCCGCCGATTCCCAGAACACACCCTCTTCTGCCGCCGCGCCCGCCGCACGGGTACGCACGGTCACTTTATCCGCAACGATAAACGCAGAGTAGAAGCCCACACCGAATTGACCGATGAGCTGGCTGTCTTTGGCTTGGTCGGAGCCGATAGATTCCAAAAACGCTTTGGTACCCGATTTGGCAATGGTGCCCAGATTATCGATAACTTCATTGCGGCCCATCCCAATGCCGTTGTCCGCGATGGTCAGGGTACGTTGCTCTTTATTGGTGGAAACGCGCACGCGCAGTTCTCCATCCCCTTCATAGAGCGCTGGCGAAGATAAGGCGCGAAAACGTAACTTGTCTGCCGCATCAGAGGTGTTGGAGATCAATTCACGCAGGAAAATTTCTTTATTGGAATAAAGTGAATGGATCATCAAATGTAGCAATTGCTTCACTTCAGATTGAAAACCGCGCGTTTCTTGGCCCTTCATGCTCATTGTCACTTACCTCAATCCTAATAGTTAGTCAGGCTGATAATGTTCAATCCCTGTAGCGGGTGTGGGAATGGTGCCGGTATTTCCGGCCAGTAGGCAAAAGGTGGGGATAAGGAGAAGGATTTTCAAGAGCAAAAAACAATTTATCCCCAGCGCGGCGTCAGGTGAAGACAACACCACGCCAGGGAAAATGCAGCGCAGCCGCTACAAGCGGATGGGATGACGCCCCGCCAGCGAATGGGACAGCGTGGTGCCATCGACCATTTCCAACTCACCGCCGACCGGCACGCCGTGCGCAATACGGCTCGCCACCACGCCGTGCTGGGCACACAGCTCAGCAATGTAGTTGGCAGTCGCATCGCCTTCCACCGTCGGATTGGTGGCAAGAATCACTTCTGTCAGGTTTTCCTGCCCTAAGCGTTGTTCCAGCAGATCGAGCCCGATATCATCCGGCACGATGCCGTCCAACGGCGACAGGTGCCCCATCAACACAAAGTAACGGCCGGCAAACTGTCCAGTCTGCTCAATGGCGTGGATATCTGCGGGGCTTTCCACCACGCAAATCTGGCCCGTTTGCTGACGACGCGGATTGGCACAGATCGCGCAGCGTTCCTGCTCGGTAAAGGTGCGGCAATCCACACAGTGACCGATTTCAGACATGGCGCGCGTCAGGGCCTGCGCCAAACACATACCGCCGCTGCGATCGCGTTGCAGCAATTGAAACGCCATGCGCTGTGCTGATTTCGGCCCCACGCCAGGCAAGCAGCGCAGCGCCTTCACCAATGATTCAAGGAGCGGACTGGTTTGCATCAGAACGGCATCTTGAAGCCCGGCGGCAACTGCATACCGCTGGAAACTGACGCCATTTTCTCTTTCTGAGTTTCGTCGATACGGCGCGCGGCATCGTTGAATGCGGCAGCGATCAGGTCTTCCAGCATCTCTTTATCATCTTCCAGCAGGCTGGGATCGATTTCGACACGGCGGCAGTTGTGTGCACCGTTGATGGTGACTTTGACCAAGCCTGCGCCTGATTCACCGGTCACTTCCAGGTTGGCAATCTCTTCCTGCATTTTCTGCATTTTGTCTTGCATCTGCTGGGCCTGCTTCATCAGATTGCCCAAACCACCTTTACCAAACATATGCTTCTCTCTATTGCATGGCTGCAAGAATTGCAGCGGTTAAACAGGGCGGATACTCTCTTCGTCCAGTTCCGCATCAAAGAAACGCCGCAGCGTTTGAATCGTTTTGTCGGTCATCAGAGACTCGCGCGCCTGCGCCAGTTTCTCTTCATAAATCGTCTGACGCCACTCCAGCGGTGTTAACGTACTGGGATCGTCATCCTCTACCACCACCAAGGTGATAGGCTTTCCATAATGTGCTGCCAATGCATCCATCAGCGTTTTTTGTGCCGACGGTGAATTCAAGTGACGCTGCGATGAACGTAAATGCAGCGTCACGGTTTCGTTATCCGTGTCGACTTTAAACGCGTTAAGCGCCAGTTGCTGAACCAGTTTCGGTAGCGGTAAACGTTGAACCTCTGCCGCCCAGGCATCGCGCGCTTGCGCTTCTTCCGTCAATTTAGCCGCTAATTCCGGCTTTTTCTCGTACTCCAGTACCGTGCGCAACTCTTTAGGCGTGGCGGTGGTTTCTGCCACAGTGGTCTGCTGTTGCTGCGCGCGCCAGCGGTACACCTCAGGCTTTTTCTGCGCCTCGCCGTTCTTGTCAGCCGTCTGACGCTGCTGACTACGTTCCGTCACCGAGGCCAGGCGTTCCAGCGCCGATACCGCCGTGCCCGGCCGAGCGCCTTCCTGCGCTGCCGGCTCAGACTTTTTTGGTGGCGGCGTACCCTGTCGCTGCAACAACTGGCTGCGCGCTTGCAACAGTTGCGAAGTGGTGTCCGGCAGCGGCGCGGCCTGTGCAACAGGCTCCTCTGGCACCGCTACCGGCGATGACGGCGCGGCGACAGGAGATGGCGGTGCACTAGGCGTCGTCGCCTGGCGCGCTGGTGCAATGTGCGCCTGAGGTGCGGCAGGCGCACTCGCCACCACTGGCACGGTTGCCACAGGTGCAATCACAGCCTGCGGGTGAAACGCCAACGCTCTGAGCAGCGTCATTTCAACGCCCATACGCCGGTCTGGCGCATAGGATAATTCTTTTCGTCCCACCAGCAACGTCTGATAGTAGAGCTGCACATCGGCAGGCGGTACGGTGCGGGCCAGATCGCGCAAGCGCGACGCAATGGGGGAATCTTCCGGCCCGAGCGCCGTAGGCAACAACTGTACCATCGCAATACGATGCAATAGCGTCAACATCTCAACTAACAGCGCTTCCCACTCAACGCCACGCGACGCCGCCTGCTGAAGCAACGCCATAGTCTGTTCTCCGTTGGCATTGACGATAGCTTCAATCAGCGCCAGCGGCTGTTCATCATCCAACGTGCCCAGCATGCGCGCGACCGCATCGGTCAACACCGAGCACTGCCCCATGGCAATCGCCTGATCGGTCAGGCTCAGCGCATCACGCAGGCTGCCCTCTGCCGCACGCGCCAGCAGTTGCAAGGCGCGCGGTTCGGTCGCAATCGCTTCGGCTTGCAGCACTTGCTCAAGGTGGTGACGGATTTGCTCCACATCCAGCG
>NZ_JBPETA010000179.1:0-6134 GCF_051710365.1 Symbiopectobacterium sp.
TTTGAGATTTTTGGCCAGTGCATTAGCCAGAGCCTGCAACTGTTTTTCGTCCATAAAGTAACCTGCTTTTGATGTTGGATTGAACATATCAAAATCAGGCAATTACACAAATTTATGTACAGGCTCCGCGGATCAGTCGCGAGAGTCCGTACAGATTCAGCTCGTTGACTGAGCCCAGCAGCACATTGTTTGGCAGCCATTCCCAACTCAGGCGTGCGGTGATCGCCTCAAGCTCGTCGCCCAGCGTTTGGGAGGCCCAGTGAAGACGCTTTTGCAGTTCGTCTAACAGGCAACTAGGGCAGCAGCGTCCAGCCGTATTCGATGCCCCACAGATCGAATTCTACCCACTTACGGGAGCCGCTCAGGCGAGTAAGGGTGGGATTGTTGGCAAATCCGGGACGATAGTCCAGTTCCGTCGCTTTTACGGAAGCGCGTACATCATTAGGCAGCACATCCAACGCCATCTTTAACTGCTGGCGGGGCCACGCTTTGTCCTGATAGTCGCGCAGCACCAACTGACAGCCGCGTAAACGCAGGCCCTGGTAGAGGCGTTGCAGCGCCGACTCCCACTCCGTCTGGTGCACGCTAGGTGTGGTGAGCGAGAGGCGTAAGCCGCGCACGGTGGGCAAATGGCTCAGGATTTCCGGCAGGGTTTCGCCAAAAAACAGGTTAAGAAACGCCGCATCGTTTTGTGGGTCTTGGGAAAGAAAGAATTCGGGAAATTTACGGTGCAGGTCGTGACAGTCTGGCGTCGCCTCGCCCTGAAGCCACAGTTGAATGTGGTTCTCTTCGCAATAACGCGCCACGTTTTGCAGATAGTGCAGGGCATTGCTGCGAGCGAGCAGCAAATGTTCCACCGTGGCGGGTGGGCATCGCGGTGAGGGTTTTGCCAACAGCGCGAGCAGCGTTTGCTGATGCAGGATCAGCCCATTGAACTGGAACTTTTTGAGATGGCGCATGATGTCGGTAAACGTCTCCCACTGCCAGATGGCAGGGGTGTATACCTCGAGAAATAACAGCGGTACCGGGTTACCCATGGCGAATCTCCTGCACGCGTCCTGCTCGCTGATACCAGCATGCGGATAGTAGAACGGGGGGGAGGGGGAGTCAATCGCGGGCGGGCTAATCGCGGTGTAGTCAATGAGAGTAAAAGAAGGGAGATGAAGACTTATGCACTGGTTGGCACCGGTGGCCGTTCGGAGATGTACCTGGAAGCGATTGCGACCACCTATCGGCAGTCAGCGCGTCTGGTGGCGCTCTGTGATACGAACCAGACGCGTATGGATTATGCCAATCGCAATCTGGAGAAGTGGGGCCATGGGAAGGTGGCGACCTGGAAAGCCGCGGATTTCGAGACGATGATCGCGCAGCACCGTCCTGACATCGTGATCGTCACCAGCGTGGATCGCACGCACGATCGCTACATCATCCGCGCGATGGAGCTGGGCTGTGATGCCATCACGGAAAAGCCAATGATCATTGATGAAGAGCGCTGTCTGGCGATCGTTGATGCGGTAGAACGCACTGGTCGCGATCTGCGGGTGACGTTTAACTATCGCTATGCGCCACATCACAGCAAGCTGCGCGAATTAATTCTCAACGGTACGGTCGGTGATGTCTTCTCGGTGCATTTCGAGTGGCTGCTGAATACGCAACACGGCGCTGATTATTTTCGCCGTTGGCACCGTGACAAACGCAACAGCGGCGGGTTGCTGGTCCATAAATCCACTCACCATTTCGATTTAGTCAATTTCTGGCTCGATTCTGTGCCGGAGTTCGTTTTCGCCCAGGGCGATCTGCGGTTCTACGGTAAGGAAAATGCCGAGCAGCGCGGCGTGAGCGAGTTCTATTCCCTCTGCCATAACCAACCGGCTGCACGCAACGATCCTTTCGCGCTGCACATGGAGGAGCGGGCGATGCTCAAAGAGCTCTACCTGAATGCAGAGCATGAGGATGGCTACCTGCGCGATCAGAGCGTGTTCGGCGATGGTATCAGCATCGAAGATACTCTGGCCGTAATGGTGAAGTATCGCAACAAAACGCTGCTGACCTACTCCCTCAATGCGTATCAGCCATGGGAAGGGTTGAACATCGCCTTCAATGGCAGCAAAGGGCGGCTGGAAATGAAGCTGGTCGAGAACTCCTACGTCAACGGCGGGGGAGAGCGCAAGAACGAGGGCAGCCTGATGGACTGCGATATCACCTGGTATCCGATGTTTGGCGCGCCGGAACGTATTGAGGTGGCCTATGGACAAGGAGGACACGGTGGTGGTGATGCGCTGATCCTGGACGAACTGTTCGGCAATCCGGGGCCCAATCCGCTTAAGCGGCGAGCTGACAGCCATGCCGGAGCCATGTCCATTTTGACAGGGGTGTGCGGAAACCTCTCGATGCAACGTAATCAACCGTTATTTATCAACGAATTGCCTGTGGGCAGAAAGCTGCTGTCACGGCGAAACAGGGAGCAATGGCGAAAGGCGATGTTTATCAGCTCGAGTACCATGAGTATATCGACGAGGATACCGGCGCGCGGGTGACTCGATTGACACCCCCGAACGTTATCTGTCATCGCAATTATTTTTATCAGAAATGTTTTCTCGATGAAGGTCGGTCACTGATTTTTGCGGCGGAATTCGATGGGTTTCGCAACTACTACCTGTTGGAACTGGCTAGCGGCAAAGCGACACAGTTAACGCAAGGCGCAGATGATAACACCTTTGGCGGATTCCTCTCTCCTGACGAGCAATATTTCTATTACGTGAAGGGAGAACGCGCGTTGATGCGGGTTACCTTGCAGGATTTGTCCGAGGAAACCGTCTATCAGGTGGCGGATGAATGGGTAGGTTATGGCACCTGGGTGGCCAACTCTGCCTGCACCAAGCTGGTGGGGGTGGAAATCCATCGTGATAGCTGGCGGCCCGTCAGTGACTGGACGGTGTTCCAGCAGTTTTATGAAGAAAATCCGCTCTGCCGTGTGATTCGCATCGATTTGCAAACGGGTGAACGCACCACGCTATTACAAGAGAATCAATGGTTAGGACACCCGATTTACCGTCCTCATGATGATAATACCGTTGCATTTTGCCATGAAGGGCCACTGGATCGGGTAGAGACCCGCATGTGGCTGATGAACGAAGATGGCAGCCATATTCGCCGAGTCAAATTGCCGGCACCAGGGGAAAGTTATACCCATGAATTTTGGGTACCAGATGGCTCTGCCATGATGTATGTCACCTATGTGAAGGACAGCACGGTGCGCTATTTGTGCCGTGTTGATCCCGATACGGGGGGCGATGAAAAGATTGTTGCCATGCCGCCGTGTTCGCATGTGATGAGCAATGATAATGGGCAGTTGGCAGTTGGCGATGGTTCCGGAAAGCCCATTGATATTGTTGACAATGACAAGTACGGCGATGCGACGGATCCCTATTTATACCTCTTTGATTTGAAGCACCAACAAACCCACAAAATTGCCAAACACAGTAGTTCATGGGCGGTGCTGGATGGCGATAGTCAGGTTACCCATCCGCACCCTTCTTTCACGCCCGATGAGAAACAGGTGTTGTTCTCCTCGGATAAGGATGGCAAGCCTGCGTTGTATCTGGCCTGTATTCCCGACGCTATTCTCCGCGCTATTCAATGATAAATAAGAGGATTTAGCTATGTTGATGAAACCAGTCACGCTTGCCGCAGCCCTGCTGCTTGCCACATCCGGTATGGCGTACGCGGAAAACGTGGAGTTGAGATTTTCCTGGTGGGGAGGGAACAACCGCCACCAGGCAACGCTCCAGGCGATAAAAGAGTTTGAACAACAGCACCCGAATATCAAGGTTCAGGCGGAATACTCGGGATGGACGATAAAGGGAACATCCTGATTCGGCGATGCTTTACTCGCGATAAACTGATTGAGTATCTGGCCCGCTTAACCCAGACGGTAATTGGAATGGAAGCTTGTCCGGGGTGCCATTGGCTGGCCAGAAAAGCTAAATCATTTGGACATACACCCTGCATTGTCCCAGCACAATTTGTAAAACCTTTCGTTAAGTCAAACAAGAATGACCTGATTGATGCTGAAGCAATAGCTGAGGCTATTTCTCGTCCTACAATGCGAACGGTGATACCAAAAACAACGGCACAGCTCGATCTGCAAGCATTACATCGGATCAGAGAACGCATGGTGTCTCATAAAACAGCGGTGGTTAATCAGACCAGGGCATTTCTCCTGGAATATGGGCTGACTATTCACAGTGGGATTGCGAAATTTACACATGATATGCCTTCACTGTTAGCAGACGAGCAAAACGAGTTGAGTCCATCGATGAGGGATATACTCGCTGATCTCTGGCAGGAATACCGCGCCCTTGAAGAAAAGCTTTTGCACGTGCGTCGCCAGATTGAATCTATCGCTGATGCGGATGGAACAGCTAAAAGGCTAACGTCTATTCCCGGCGTAGGAAAATTGACAGCGACAGCAATGACGGCGTTTGTCGGTAATGGTCAACAATTTAAATCAGGGCGAAATTTAGCAGCCTGGCTTGGCCTTGTACCCCGAGAATACTCAACAGGTGGCAAGCAACGTTTATTAGGTATGAGTAAACGTGGTAATGCATACCTGAGAAAACTGCTTATCCATGATGCCCGAACCTGTGTTCTGCATTTAAACAGAACAACAAATTTACTGGGACAGTGGATACAAATTATGGAAGAGCGTGGAGTACACCGCAATAAGGTTGTTGTCGCACTGGCGAACAAAATTGCCCGAATTATCTGGGCTGTCATGACACGACCGGGCGCTTTTTATTTACAACAACGAGATGTCTGAAAACGCTTGAAATCTTACCAGTTTGCAGGGTATATGATGACAAAACTGTGCAATGGTGTCTTGTAAACCCGGGACAAAAAAGCGGCTTTAGCAGCCGAAGAAGTTTATTGGGAACTAGACGCGCCTATTCCATCATGGCCTTGCTGCCAAAAGCAGCTAACTTGCAAGAGGCCGGATACATTAACGCAAACAGCTTTTATCATCGTGTGCTTGCAAAACGGGAGCGAACCATACATTATTGATATTCACTTTCACACGGGCTTTGTTGAATAATAGGTAATCATGCTGTTTTTCTATGCCAGTTTTGGTAGAAAATGCTTGTCATCTTAGGTGTACAGTTTTCTCATGGGGCCTAACTGCATGATTTTGCGTTGCGAGGATCCGTCGTTTCACTTGGCTGCCAGCATAAAATCTATTTATTCAACAAAGCCTTTCACACGCTCCATTTATGATATGTAACATCCCAAAGACAGAGCGTAAAATGTCAGTTGACGTCTGGCGTGTAAATCAGTGAAATACCTTACTAAAGCGCCAATTCAATTATTATCAGCAAGTTATAAAATATATTTTTTATTATCTTTTTGGATAAATTATTGTTTTTTAAATAAATGGACAATACGACAAGATATTGTGCAAAAAAAAACGGCAGATGATGTCATCTACCGTTTTCTTATCGTCCCGTCTGAAAAACATTAGACAAAACGGGGGGAATTTGGTCGGCGAGAGAGGATTTGAACCTCCGACCCACACGTCCCGAACGTGTTGCGCTACCAGGCTGCGCTACTCGCCGAATGCGGTGCGCATCTTACTGCGCCCTCCAAAAAGCGTCAATCCCTTTTTGATAAAAGAGCACGCTCGGCGCGTGGTTGACGCGAAAACGCACAACCGCCTATCCCATCAACGCGCCGGTAATGCACACCAGTTATTGCTGGCGTTAATGCCACCGTCGGTCGAACGATAGCCCAGGCAGCCCAATATGGAATCAAACAACTCTTCATGGTGGGGAGCCTCCACACGCTGCTGCGCTTTCAGTTGTTCAAACAGCTGCGTATTTTGCGGCTGTGCCAGGAACTTGTCTGACGCCCATACCAGCATCGGCGAGCGGAACTGTTCCGGCGGTGCAACATCACGTGGCGTGCCGTGCAAATGGTAGTTCTCGTCAATCGATTCACCGTGATCTGAGGCATAAAACCGTCATTCCGCACCTACTTTAAGAATAAATTCGACGGTATCGCTCGCCGAGAACATCAACGATGGTCTTGTGAACAGAATTGAGGTTGGATACTTGTGGTGGTCTGTCACCAATACTGAA
>NZ_JBPETA010000180.1:0-6118 GCF_051710365.1 Symbiopectobacterium sp.
GTTACGGATGGTAACGTGGGGAGTACTCATGCTGATTGGTCTGCAAAAAGCAGTAATAAATTCAGAACTTCAGAATACTGTCAAGTCCCGAAAAAAGAAAAATCAGGTGCGGAATGACGGTTACACGTTTATCTGTGCTTAAAACGTACCTGACATCTCACTGCGTTGATACAACTGAGCCTAACGGTAAGGGATTGCGCTGGCACCCTGTTCCGCTCCGGTAATGTTCTCGCGCAGTGCGGTAAACAGTTCGCGCCCCATCCCTACATGGGAAGCGGATAAGTCCGGCTGTTCTGGATGTCGTTGCGCCAGTATCGCTTCATCCACCAACAGACTGATCTCACCCGTGATGCCATCAACGCGCATCATGTCGCCATCCTGAACTTTTGCCAGCAGGCCGCCGACGTACGCTTCCGGTGTGACATGAATGGCGGCAGGCACCTTGCCGGATGCGCCTGACAGACGACCATCGGTGACCAGCGCAACGTTGATGCCTCGGTCCATCAGCACACCGAGCGGCGGCATCAGTTTGTGCAGTTCTGGCATACCTATCGCTCTTGGTCCCTGATAACGCACCACCACCACGCAATCGTGGTCCAGACGGCCGGTTTTAAAGGCGGCATCGACATCATTCTGATCGTTGAATACCACGGCTGGTGCGACAATCGTTTGTCGTTCTTGCGGCACGGCGGAGGTCTTCATTACTGCGCGTCCCAGATTACCGGAAAGCACTTTGGTGCCACCGTGTTTGGCAAACGGTGTTTCCAGCGGGGCGATCACCTCGGCATCCAGCGACACCTGTGGGCCATCGCGGTAGACCAGTTTGCCGTCTTCCAGGAACGGCTCCTGGGTGTAGCGATGCAGACCAAAGCCCGCTACGGTATGGACATCGTCGTGCAGCAAGCCACCGCGCAGCAATTCTCGCACCAGAAGCGATACGCCGCCCGCCGCCTGAAAATAGTTGATGTCGCCAGGTCCGTTGGGATAGATGCGACACAGCAACGGCACCACCTCGGACAGTTCAGAAAAATCATCCCAGGTGACGGTAAAACCGGCGGCTTTTGCCATCGCCACCAGGTGCATGGTGTGGTTGGTCGAGCCGCCGGTCGCCAGCAGGGCGACGATACCGTTGACGATCACTTTTTCGTCCACCAGTTGCCCGACGGGCAGATAATCGCCCGCATTTTCCGTCATTCGGGTGACCTGACGTGCAGCGGCTTCTTTCAGCGCATCGCGCAGCGGAATATCCGGGTAGACAAACGAGGAGCCGGGCAGATGTAGCCCCATGATCTCCATCACCATTTGGTTCGAGTTGGCGGTGCCGTAAAAAGTACAGGTTCCCGCACCGTGGTAAGCACTGGCCTCGGATTCCAGCAGCGCATCGCGGCCTACTTTGCCTTCAGCATACAGTTGGCGGATGCGCACTTTCTCTTTGTTGGAGATGCCAGTGCGCATCGGGCCTGCGGGCACGAAAACGGTAGGCAGGTGACCAAAAGAGAGAGCGGCAATAAACAGCCCCGGGACAATTTTGTCGCATACACCCAAAAAAAGTGCGCCATCAAACATGTTGTGTGACAGGCCGATCGCCGCCGACATCGCAATCAGATCGCGGCTAAGCAGGGAGAGTTCCATTCCGTCTTGCCCCTGTGTGACGCCGTCGCACATGGCAGGGACACCGCCAGCGACCTGACCGACAGCGCCCACGGTGTTCAGTGCCTTTTTGATCAGATCCGGATAGCGTTCATAGGGCTGGTGGGCAGAGAGCATGTCATTGTAAGAGGTAATGATGCCGATGTTGCTTTTGATCATGTTCTTCAAATCGGCTTTGTCTTCAGGTGAACAGGCCGCGAAGCCGTGTGCCAGGTTGCCGCAGGCCAGCTCGGATCGGTGTACTGTTTTTTGGTTGCGGCAATCCGTGCCAGATAACGGCTGCGTTCGGCGTGGGAACGAGACAGGATGTTGTGGGTAACGCGTGCAACAATAGGATTCATGCTATGCACCATGTGGGTCACGTATTCAATGAGTGTATTGCTACATAGTCTGGCATGCAAAAAAGGTGTTTAAAACCAGCCTGAATGCATGAAGAGAACATAGAGCATGAATACTATTTTTATTGCGGAGCAACACATTGAATACGTGACCGATAATTCAGAGGATGGCAAGCAGGAACGCGATCGCTTCTATCCGCAGTTTGTTCGCTCACAAACTGGCGTAGGCGCATCACGCAGTGTGTCTCATTAAGTGATTCGGTTGCCTCCGAAACGGAGGCAACCATAACATACCGTTTAGATAACCATACTCAGCAGCAAGCAACCAATCAGGCCACACACCGCAATAATGGTTTCCAACGCCGACCACGACTTCATAGTTTCACCAATGGTCAGGTTGAAATACTCTTTGAACAGCCAGAAACCCGGATCGTTCACGTGAGAGAAAATCACGCTACCGGAACCGACGGCAAGCACCATCAGCTCTGGGCTCACACCGGTAATGGTGAGCAACGGCGCAACAATACCGCCCGCAGTCATGGCTGCAACGGTCGCCGACCCCAGCGCCAGACGCAGCGCAGCGGCAATCGCCCATCCCATCAGCAGCGGCGACAGCGTACTGCCCGCCATCAGCGTTTCGATATACTTGGCAACGCCACCATCCACCAGGATTTGTTTAAACGCGCCGCCGCCACCGATCACCATCAGCATCATCGCGATAATCTTGATAGAGTCGTTGATGGTATCCATCACCTGATCCATGGTGCGACCGCGATTAAGCCAGAAGGTGAAGATCGCTACGACCACGGAAATCAGCGTTGCCATCACTGGATCGCCCAGGAATTCGGCATAGCCCAACACCGGGTTACCTTTTTGCAGCGTCATTTCTGCCACCGCACGGCCGATCATCAGAATAACCGGAATCAGGGTAGTGAATACGCTGATACCAAAGCCCGGCATCTCATGCTCAGCAAAGACTTTCGGGTTATGCAATCCAGCAGGAATCGGTTTATCGATACTTTTCAGGAAGCGCGCGTAAACCGGTCCTGCCAAAATCACGGTTGGGATAGCAATCAACGTACCGTACAACAGGGTTTTGCCCATGTCGGCTTTGAACAGAATAGCAATAGCCGTCGGGCCCGGGTGCGGAGGCAACAACGCGTGGGTTACGGACAATGCAGCAGCCATCGGCACGCCGATAAACAGTAAAGGGATACGCGCAGCGGCAGCGATGGTGAACACCAACGGCAGCAACAGCACAAAACCCACTTCATAAAACAACGCAAAACCAACAGTGAAACCGGTCAATACCACCGCCCACTGGATGCGCCCCTTACCGAATTTATCGATAAGCGTCGTCGCAATGCGCTGAGCACCGCCGCAGTCCGCCAGCAGTTTACCCAACATGGCACCAAAGCCCATGATCAGGGCCAGACTTCCCAGCGTGCCGCCTACCCCGTTTTTGATGGAGGTGATGACACCATTGACGTTAAACCCACCCTGGGTGGTGTAGCCCAATGCCAAACCCACGGCCAGCGACACCAGAATCAATGAAATGAACCCGTTCAATTTGCAACGGATCATCAATAGCAGCAGCAGGGCAACCCCGATTGTTACAATGATTAATGGCATAATAATTCTCTGATATAGGAATCGTACAGATGCTGTCAACGAGTACAGTCAGATCTATAAATGCTAATTTTACATCAAGATAGCGTTCTTTTTGTTACCTGGTAGCGAAAGCTGCCGAGCTTTGGGGGCCAAAGCCTGACGCGTCGGAGTAGCGGTTTGCGCCCTCATCAGCTTCATCGGTAATCTGTGATTTTTGTCACACCCCTGCTTGTTACCGGCATAATGATACCGGTAACGTGATAAAATGCGAAACTATCATATGGGCTTAAATATTCATTTTGAGATAGAGATCAAACTATGGTGGGACAAAGCATCATCATCATGGGCGTATCTGGGTGTGGTAAATCCAGTTCTGGAGCGGCTATTGCAAATGCGCTGGGCGCTAAATTCATTGATGGCGACGATCTGCACCCGCGCGCCAACATTCAGAAAATGGCAAGCGGCCAGCCTTTAGACGACAACGATCGCGCGCCGTGGCTTGAGCACCTTAACGATGCGGCCTACAGCCTGCGCCACAAAAATGAAGTGGGTTTGATCGTCTGCTCTTCCTTAAAGCGCCGTTATCGGGATCGTCTGCGTCAGGGCAATCCTGATATGTTGTTCCTTTATATGAAGGGCAGCTTTGACGTTATTCTGGAACGTCTGAAAGCGCGCGCCGGGCATTTTATGCCTACCGATCTGCTCAAAAGCCAGTTCGATGCGCTGGAAGAGCCAGCGGCAGATGAAACTGACGTGGTGAGTATCGATATCGATGGCACCTTTGATGAGGTTGTCGCTCGTGGTCTGGCGGCATTGCGCAACGCGGGTGTCGTTTCTCGTCGCTAACGGCTTAAATGCTGCCGCCATGCAGGATCGTGAAGCCCAAATCCAACCGTGGAGGGGTAACAACCTCTTCGCGCAACCGGGCCAGCAGTCGCTCTGCGGCCACCTGCCCCATGCGTTCACGTGGCGTCAGCACACTGGCCAGTTTTGGTTCCATCGACTGGCCAATATCGTGTCCATGAAAACCGGCGATCGCCATTTGATCGGGGATACACAATCCTTGCCGCTGACACTCAAAGGCCGCACCGATCGCGATATCATCGTTGGTGCAAAACAGGCTGTCGGTCTCCGGGTAGCGCTCACGCGCTTCTCTCATCAGTTCACCGCCCAGGCTGTACGACGAGGGGCGATCGGTACTGACATCTCGCGGCGTCAACCCGGCATCACGCATCGCTTGTTCGTACCCTTGCATCTTGATAAAGGTACGTTCATCCAGACGCGAGCCGAGATAAACCGGAAAACGGTGCCCACGGGCCAACAGCACCTGAGTCATCTGGTAGGCCGCTTCAAAGTTGTTAAATCCCACCGCCAGATCGATACAGGGCGACTCGCTGTCCATGATTTCAACAACCGGGATGCCCGCCACTTCAATCATCTTGCGTGTGCGCTCCGTATGGGAACGTTCAGAGAGGATAAGGCCATCAATATTGTAGGAAAGCAGTGACATCAGGCGCATCTCTTCGCGCTCGGCGTGGTAACCATAGTGTGCCAGCATCGTCTGGTAACCGTGCGCATCCGTCACGCGTTCAATGCCGCGCAATACCTCGGCAAACACCTGATTGGTCAATGAAGGAAGCAGAACACCAATCGCCCGACTGGTGGCATTCGATAAAATCTCCGGTGCCCGGTTGGGAATGTACCCCAACTCATCCAGCGCAGCGGCGATGCTGTCACGCAGTGCCGCCGATACCTTCTGCGGATCGCGCAGGTAGCGACTGATGGTCATTTTAGTGACGCCAACACGATTGGCCACATCTTGCAAACCTGGTCTTTTCTTCTTCATTTTCAATCGATTGAAATATTGTTGGCCGGTCCCTTAGTGTAACAAAGAAAACCAGCGCTGTCTGTGTGGCGGTGACAGGATAGTCACCAGTACAATGCCCGAGCCAACATAGCAATCCAACAACAAATAATGATGAAACAACCCTACGTTTTCCTTATTACCCATTAAAAAAACGTCACTAAAAATAATCAAGATTACGCAGTGATAAAAGACACGTCACGGTCCATGGTTAATAGCACCATGCTTTCCTTATCGGCTTAAAAATAATATTTTTCTACAGAGATCAATATTTAAAAAACCCAAACTAATTTTTATTTTTTCCATTATTATTTTAGATAATATCGCCCGTTACCGCCGGACCGATATCGCACTTTTTGCACCGTTCTTCCCCATGCACAACACAACGTGATCTTCATCACAAAATAATTTTCACATTGGCTGAATCGAGTAAAGCGTGACCATAAAACCCATTATTACCGGTATCATTTGAGTATATAGTGGTTTCATCACCGTCAGGGCGTCCTGATGTAGAGCCTATTGGAGAGATACGCTAAATAGCTGTTCCTAATACCGCTACACTTTTGCCTGTCCATGTTTTCCACTGGGAAACGGGCTGACGGTTTCCATGAAGCGGCGAACCTTGTTCAGTAACTGCCACATTGAACAGCATTGA
>NZ_JBPETA010000181.1:0-6118 GCF_051710365.1 Symbiopectobacterium sp.
AACGGTTGGTAACAAGGGCTCAATGATTGCCCATGCTTCATCAGAAAGATCGTAGCGAGCCATAATCCAAAGTGTCGTAGAAACAGATGGATACTATAGCTCAAGCAATTAAGGGACACAGCCTAGTCTTCAACCTGCGCCAGCCTGAACCGCTAGCCCATTGCTGCTGCCCATCACTGGCGGCAGCAGCATTCCTCTCGAACCGTTAGCCCATGTCGGCTTGCAGCCGCATCACCTGACGGTTCACCTCAGACATCACCAGCAAATGCTGTTTGTCTTGGGTTTTCGGCAGTAATATTTTGCCGTAATCAAACTCGAAAGCACCGATGCCTCTGATATACAACCGGCCACGAAACAGCGTTTTCACGTACTTCGCAACTTTTAACGGGTTGTAACGTTTGAAGATCCGCATTGTATCTCTCCTCCCGTTTTCATTTTTCTCTTCGGCCCCAAGCTGGGGTATAAAATCACGCGTTAATAGAACGCCTAACTATTAGTGTCGCCAGATGGCATTTAGTTCCACACAAAAAAACAGCATAATTCACGGGGTTTTCAGACTGTTATAAGATAGTTCCGTTATCGATCAGCATAGTTTTATTTTTACCTTTACGTAACAAAAATTGTGAAGCTCGATCACATTTCAGACAAGGACAGACCAGATATCTTCCTCTACGTTTAAGCAACGATTTCGCGTAACCTTCGCCGCTTTCTACCAGAGGACACGTTATGACTGCCTGCCACACCTCGACGCTGCGTCTGCGAATAGCCCTGTTTAGCTTGTGTACCCTGTTGGCGCTGCCCTGCATGGCGCACAACCTTACGCTCAACAGCACCTTGCCCCCCACCGGCATTGCCGATAAAGGGGAACTGATGTATCAAAACCAACAGTTTAGCTACCAGAACTGGAACAGCGCACAGCTCGTGGGAAAGGTGCGCGTCATCCAGCACATTGCAGGTAGGACATCGGCCAAAGAGATGAACGATCCGCTGATAAGTGCCATCAAGGCCTCTAATCTAGCGCGTGAATATTACCAAACGACGACAATCGTCAATACCGACGACGCCATCATCGGCACTGGCCCGTTTGTTCGCAGCAGTCTTGAAGAGAGTAAAAAAACCTTTCCCTGGTCGCAGTTTATCGTCGACAGTAATGGCAACGTCCGCAAAGCCTGGCAGTTAGAGCAGAAAAGTTCAGCGATCGTGGTGCTGGATAAGCGCGGCCAGGTGCGCTATGTCAAAGACGGGGCGCTCAGTGCGCAAGAAGTGCAGCAAGTAATGAACCTGCTGCCACAGTTGTTGAAAGAATAACTCTCGGCAGAGAACAGGCGTGGACGATCGTCTCACCACGCCTGCCTCGCTCATACCGCTGCGTACATCAAAACAACGACACGCGAAACCCTGGATTGAGAAAGGATTCACGCGGTACATAATTGAGGGTTTTGCCCTGCCAGTCATGTACCTGTGCACCGGCAGCCGCAGCGACAGCGTGCCCGGCGGCGGTGTCCCACACGTTAGTCGGCCCGAAACGCGGATACAGTTGGGCTTTGCCTTCCGCCACCAGACAAAATTTGAGCGAAGATCCAATCGCAACCGTCTGGTGTTCACCAAGCTGAAGCAAATAGTCTTTTAACTCTGCGTCCAGATGAGAACGGCTCACTACCACCAGCGGCGGGTGCGCATGGTTAACACGGATCAAACGGCGCACGCCTTCCACCTCTTTCCACGCTTTTCCCCCCGATGCCGCGTACATGACTCCGGTAACCGGCACATATACTACGCCTAGCACCGGCGCGCCATTTTCAATCAGCGCGATATTCACGGTGAACGCGCCGTTACGGTTAAGAAACTCTTTGGTGCCATCCAGCGGGTCTACCAGCCAGTAGCGCTGCCAATGCTGGCGTACCTCCCAGGCTTGCGGATCTTCTTCCGACAACAAGGGAATATCGGCAAACATCTGCGCCAATCCCTGCTTGATGATGTGATGCGCCGCCAAATCCGCTGCGGTCACAGGAGACGCATCTTTTTTATGCGCGACATCGACAGGGCGTTCGCCATCATACACCTGCATGATGGCGGCACCGGCGTCGCGCGCCAACTGGCAAATTTGTTCCAACATAATGAACCTCGTCTTTCTGGTGCCCGCTGTGTATACAATACAACGCAGTAACGGACCTATTCTTTGTCAAAAGAGTGAGATGCGCCACTGACCTGTCATGATTCTATGCCAATTTACTTCCTTTGGTAGGATACTTTACGAGTCTCAAATCCAAGTGCAACGCCAACATGAAGGAGTCAGGCTATATGAAGCACGCGCTCGCGCCAGGTTTAGTGGCCCTGTTTGTTACCACCACACTGCACGCTGCCACCGTCGATCTGCGCATTTTGGAAACTACCGATCTGCACAGCAATATGATGGATTTTGATTATTACAAGGATACTCCCACCGATAAATTCGGTCTGGTACGCACCGCCAGCTTGATTCACGGCGCGCGTCAGGAGGCCACTAACAGCGTTCTGGTGGATAACGGCGACTTGATTCAGGGTAGCCCGCTGGGCGATTACATGGCGGCCAAAGGGCTGCAACAGGGCGAGGTGCACCCGGTTTATCTCGCCATGAACCGACTCGACTATGCAGTGGGCAACATCGGCAACCATGAGTTCAACTACGGTCTGGATTATCTGCACAAAGCGCTGTCCGGCGCCGCTTTCCCGTACGTAAACGCCAACGTGCTCGATGCGAAAACCGGCAAACCGCTGTTCACGCCTTATCTGATCAAGGACACACCGGTAAAAGATCGCGATGGTAAGACTCATACTTTACGCATCGGCTATATCGGTTTTGTACCGCCGCAAATCATGGTGTGGGATAAGGCCAACCTGAGTGGCAAAGTGACCGTGGCCGACATAACCGAAACCGCGAAGAAGTGGGTGCCCGAAATGCGGCAAAAAGGTGCGGATATTGTGGTTGCCATCCCCCACTCCGGCCTTTCTGGCGAGCCGTATAAGGCCATGGCAGAGAACTCGGTGTACTACCTGAGCCAGATACCGGGCATCAATGCCATTCTGTTCGGTCATGCTCACGCCGTTTTCCCCAGCAAAGATTTTGCCGCTATTCCCGGCAGTGATATCGCGCAGGGCACCTTGAACGGTATTCCCGCTGTGATGCCCGGCCAATGGGGCGATCATCTGGGTATTGTCGATTTAGTGGTCAACAATGACAGCGGCCAATGGCAGGTGACGGAGGGGAAAGCACAAGCGCGCCCTATTTTCGACAAAGCGCAAAAACAATCACGTGCCGAAGCGGATAAAGATCTGGTGAATGTGTTGTCCGACGCGCATCAGCAAACGCGCACCTTTGTCGGCAAACCCATCGGTAAAGCCGCTGACAACATGTACAGCTATCTGTCACTGGTGCAGGATGACCCCACCGTGCAGATCGTCAATAACGCGCAGCGCGCTTATGTGCAGCACTTTATTCAGGGCGACCCCGATCTGGCTGATATTCCAGTGCTTTCCGCCGCCGCACCGTTTAAAGCGGGCGGCCGAAAGAACGACCCTAACAGCTATGTGGAAGTGGAAAAGGGTGAGCTGACGTTCCGTAACGCCGCCGACCTCTATCTCTACCCCAACACGCTGGTGGTGGTGAAAGTGAACGGGCAGCAGGTGAAAGAGTGGCTGGAGTGCTCGGCGGGCCAGTTCAATCAAATCGATGTTCACAGCAAGGCACCGCAATCCTTAATCAACTGGGACGGTTTCCGCACCTATAACTTTGATGTGATTGACGGTGTTAATTACCAGATCGATGTGACGCAGCCTGCCCGTTACGACGGGGAGTGCGCGCCGCGTAACCCCAACGCCGAGCGCATCGTTAATTTGACCTACCAGGGCAGACCCATCTATCCCAAGATGACGTTTCTGATCGCCACCAACAACTATCGCGCCTACGGCGAGAAATTTGCCGGAACCGGGGAAAAGTACGTTGCCTTTGCCTCGCCTGATGAAAACCGTTCTGTGCTGACCGCCTATATCAGCGCAGAAACGCAAAAACAGGGTGAAGTGCAACCTCAAGCGGACAACAATTGGCGTTTAGCGAAGATCAAGAGCGACACACCACTGGATATCCGCGTGGAAACGGCACCTTCAGCGAAGGCCGCGGCTTTTATCAAAGAGAAAGCGCAATACCCGATGACATCCCTCGGCCATGATGACGTGGGCTTTGCGTTATACCGCCTCGATCTGCAAAAACAGTAATCGGTTACAGAACGCCGCTTGATGCGGCGTTCTCAAACTGCGGACAACATAACTCTACCCATTGCTCATCCTCCGTACAGGAGGAGGATCTGCTACAGAAAGAAAACATCACTTCTCATCCTTGCTTAACCGGAGCAGCTTTCGCAACGACAACGCTGATGTGATTAACTGCGTCAGCGATCGGATTGAAGTAATCCAGTCCGCCCGTCACGACAGGGAGTACGGCGCAGTAGCCCAGCAATCTGTTTATGAATGATTAACTAACGGCCCGCCTGTCAAAATGTACACAGGTTTACATCAGGTGATTACCATTGATTAACGATGCCGATTACGCCATTAACACCCACCCAGCCAATGAACGAGCCCTCTGGCACGCGATCATTGTTTCCCAAAGAACAACTTACGTCGTCTTTTTTGCAAAAGTTAACCTCCATTGTTCATGACTCGGACATTACTCTGCTTGGCCCTGATAAATCGGACGATCACTATGTCCGCTGGGGCCATGATTTTCGTGACTTAAAAACCAACCCAAATGAACTCCGTATTTACTGGTTCGACGATACGTATAAAGGCACCAAACGATTAAACATCCTTGGCCATGGCCGCATTAACGCCAGCGGCAAGGGAGAAATGAGTCTGTTGCTAGAGGGAAAACCGGATAGGGTTGATGGCGCAGATCTAAAGTACATGTATGACTATCATTACCGAGCAGAAACGCTGGCGCTTTATCAGTACATCCGCGTCATTTCCTGTTACTCGGCAGACGGATCAAACCCTTTGGGTCAACAAATTGCCAACGCTTTCAAACGGGAGACAAAAGCGTTTTCTGGTTATGTCGATTCGTTAAGTCCAGAATCGATTGAAGAAAAAAAATTTAACCACGCGTTCAAAAGCGAAAGCAATACCCAGATTGATCTGAACCGCTTACTCACCAATACGGGCAGGAGTTTTGTGCGAAAAACACTACCGAAGGAACCAGAAAAACAACAGCTCTGGTCTGAGTATCACCCGGTTAAATTTAATCCTAAATGACCCCTCGGCGTACCTCTTTTTAGTTATATTCATCTCAATAAGATTCATTTAAAATGCAACTTATTATTTTTACCGCTGAGGGACTTATCATGCATTACCGCGATCGTACACTGGGGGAACTGGCTATCGCCATTCCTCGCGCTACTGTACTTTTCCGTGAATTTAATCTCGATTTTTGCTGCGGCGGCAAACAAACGCTGCTGCGTGCTGCCAACAAACTGGAGCTGGATATCGAGGCACTTGAAGCGCGCCTGAGCGCTCTGGCAGAGCAGCCTTCAACGGAAACCCACTGGCCTTCAGCACCGCTGGGCGACATCATTCCCCACATCATCCAGCGTTATCACGATCGTCACCGCGAGCAGTTGCCGGAATTGATCCTGATGGCTGAAAAAGTGGAACGTGTTCACCATGAAAAATTGGCGTGCCCACGCGGACTAGCCGCGCAGTTAGCGTTGATCCTTGACGATTTGTCCCAGCACATGATGAAAGAAGAACGCATCCTGTTCCCCATGATCCTGGCAGGTATGGGCGCACAAGCCTCGGGTCCGATCTCAGTGATGGAACATGAGCATGATGACGCAGGACAACAACTGGAAGTGGTGAAAAATCTGACCAACAACGTGACGCCACCGGAAAACGCCTGCAACACCTGGCGCGCGTTGTACGCCGGTATCAATGTTTTTATCAGTGACCTGATGGAGCATATCCATCGACCCTGTACACGATTCTGTGTAAATGCCTTTTCTCAGTAGTGACCGTCCAGACGATCACCGAACTCGATAATAAAGCGGCTCATAGCCATACGCCAGTCCCTCAGCGGCATCGTCCATTTTTG
>NZ_JBPETA010000182.1:0-6069 GCF_051710365.1 Symbiopectobacterium sp.
CCAATGGCAACATTACTTGATGGTAAACGGGTCTGGGCAGAAAAAAATCTGAACCAGATTTAATCTGACAGACACCTGTATAAATAACCGGTAACTGTCAGATCAGGTCTGAGCTAGTACAATTTAAACGTAGATTATATGCTTCGCTTTCGGCTTTCTGGCAAGAAAAAACGATACGCATTATCTGTACCGTTTAAAGATGGAAGTGACGGGCTAGCAGCGGGCCGGTAAAGGTTTTCTTTAAATAGAAACCGCGAGGTAGCGTCATGATGGGCTGACCAAACTCGCCGATCGCTTGTGTCAGCGCCTTGCTGTTGGCCCCTTTGGGGCGTAATTGTAATACTTCGCCGTGACGCGCGGTGATGCTCTCCACTTTGCCGAGCACAATCAGGTCCATCAGTTCTTCCCAATCCCGACGCAGCAGATCTTCCTCCTCGGGAGAGGGGCTCCAGATAAGCGGCGTGCCGATGTGCCGTTCGCCAAGCGGAATTTCACGCGACCCTTCTACCGGGATCCACAGCACCCGAGCCAACTTATACCGCACATGGCTGCTTTCCCATGTCACACCGCTGTTGCCGGTCAGCGGAGCCACCGACACGAAGGTGGTTTCAAGCGGCCTGCCCCGGTCATCAATCGGAATGGTTTTTAGCTCCACGCCAATATCCGGAAAATCCTGTTCTGGTTTGCTGCCTGCACTGGCACCGAGAAAGCGCTCAAGCAATACACCGATCCACCCTTTGTCGCGTTTAAGGTTGGCTGGCAGCGGCAGATTGGCTTGTACAGCAAGTTCCGCCAGCGTATAGCCGGCAAGCGCATGTGCGCGCTCAAGTAGCGCATGTTCATCGGCAGGTGGTGTTGCAATCGGGTTGGGCATATTCACCTATGAAACAGATCGTCAGGCTGACTAAAAAAAATACAGCATCCATCAGGTTTTTCAACAGGGCGCTGCCGTGCCGAAAGGAAAACAATAATAGCATGATTCATAGCGTGTTTTTTTGTTTATCCCGCCAATGTATCACGTCGGTTTTATCGTTGTTCAGGGATAGACACCGACAATAAACAGGATCTTACACCAGGTTATCCACAGATTTTTGGGATAACCGGGATAAGTCATCACTACTGGTTTGATTTACAGCCTTGACGTCACGAATTTTTGCGATTTTTGTTATTTTATTATGCGATTCTTGCGCTGCATCTGTGGATAAAACCGTCGTGGAGCAATCTTTCACCACTCTGCCGGACAGCGGTTTTCTGTGTGGTTTATTTGCAGTGAATATGTCGTGGGTTAAATCATTATTTTTTGAAAATAAAGGAATAATTTTGAGGTTGTGCGCTGCGGTTTTAACGACAGAGAAAATGTTTTTCGCATGCTTTCATTTGGTTCTGCACAGTGATATCCACAAAAATAGTGAATAAAAGCGCTATGCCTGACGCATGCTGTTTATAACTCTTCCCCTTTCTGTGGGTTAGCAGCAGGTTATTCCTAGAATCAATGCTGTTAAGCAGGGGTTTACCGGGTGACGGGAGTGTGAAACAATCAGGTCATCTTTGCATTGAAAGTTTTCGAGGTAGTCCGGTGATCGATGATGATGGCTACCGCCCTAACGTTGGTATTGTAATCTGCAATCGGCTTGGTGAAGTGCTTTGGGCGCGCCGTTATGGTCAGCACTCCTGGCAGTTCCCGCAAGGGGGCATCAACCCGGGTGAAAGCCCTGAACAGGCCATGTATCGCGAACTGTTTGAAGAAGTGGGACTCAGGAAAAAGGATGTCCGTATTCTGGCTTCAACCCGTAGCTGGTTACGTTACAAATTACCAAAACGTTTGGTGCGTTGGGATACAAAACCGGTTTGTATCGGTCAAAAGCAGAAGTGGTTTCTGCTACAGTTAATGTGCAACGAATCTGATATCAATATGCAAAGCAGCGGCACGCCGGAGTTCGATGGCTGGCGCTGGGTGAGTTACTGGTATCCTGTGCGTCAGGTGGTGTCGTTTAAACGCGACGTTTACCGTCGGGTGATGAAGGAATTTATCAGCCCGGTTATTGGTGGTACAACAGCGCGAACACCGCCAGTTTGATAAAAATGAAGAGTCTTTCATGGTCACGCTGGCGGCGCAAATGGCCGCCATTCTTTCTCTGACGCAAATCAAGGCGCTATTTGGTCAGTATCGGCAAACACGGCTCAAAGCGCTGGTGGCATCAAGCGGCGTAGCGATTGCGCCAGGCTGGATGGACAGCAGTCAGCCCTCACTGGAACTGGTTTTCCCTGCTTCAAGCCTGGATAGCGAGCGTGAGCGTTCGCGTCTGACGCAGGCGCTGGAAGAGGCCAATGCTGAATTCCGCCGTTTCAGTAAACGCTTTAGCGCCAGCGCGCAAAAAGAGAGTGCAGCCATTTTCGAGCTTTATTCCCATTTGCTGAGCGATGCACGCCTCAAGCGCGAGCTGTTTCAGGAAGTGGATGACGGGAATGTCGCCGAGTGGGCGGTAAAACTAGTGATCGAGCGTTTTGCCGCGCAGTTTGCCGTGCTTCAGGATGCCTATTTGCGCGAACGCGCTGGGGATTTCCGCGCGTTGGGTCAGCGTTTATTGTTCCACCTTGACGACAGTGTGACGAGTAGCGATCGCTGGCCGCCACATTTTATTCTGGTGGCCGATGAACTGACGGCAACGCTGCTGGCGGATGTGCCGCAAGACCGGCTGGCCGGTGTGGTCGTGCACGACGGTGCCGCCAACTCTCATGCGGCGATTATGGTGCGGGCGATGGGGATCCCCACGCTGATGGGTGCAGATATTCAGCCGGAGTTATTGCACCAGCGTACCCTGATACTCGATGGCTATCGGGGCGAACTGCTGGTGGATCCCGAGCCGACGCTGTTACAAGAATATCAGCGCCTGTTGAGTGAAGATAATGCGCTGACGCGTCTGGCCGAAGACGATATGCAGCGGCCTGCGGTGCTGAAAAGCGGTGAGCGCATGCAGGTGATGCTCAACGCCGGGCTCAGCGCTGAACATGAGCAGCGTTTTATCAATCTGGTTGACGGCGTCGGGCTGTACCGCACCGAAGTGCCTTTTATGCTACAGAGCGGTTTTCCGTCTGAAGATGAACAGATGGCGCAGTACCAGGGCATGTTGCAGCTTTACCCCTCACGCCCGGTGGTGTTGCGCACGTTGGATATCGGTGCCGACAAACAGCTTCCCTATTTGCCGATCAGTGAAGAGAACCCCTGTTTGGGGTGGCGTGGTATTCGCGTTACGCTCGATCAGCAGGAGATCTTCTTGATCCAGGTGCGTGCGATGTTGCGCGCCAATGCTGAAACCGGCAATCTGCGCATTTTATTGCCGATGATCAGCAGCCTGGACGAGGTGGACGAAGCGTGCCGGCTTATCGCGTAGGCCGCCGCTGAGGTACGGGAACTGGTAGGGCATGCCTTGCCGGAACCGCGTATCGGCGTGATGATCGAAGTCCCGTCTATGCTGTTTTTGCTGCCGCACCTGGCCTCTCGTATCGATTTTGTCTCGGTAGGCACTAACGATCTGACCCAATATTTGCTGGCCGTAGATCGCAATAACCCGCATGTGGCATCACTCTATGACAGCCTGCACCCGTCCATGTTGCAGGCGCTGTCAGGTATTGCTCGCGAATGCCAACGCCTCGATCTTGAAGTCTCCGTCTGTGGCGAAATGGCCGGTGAGGCCATGGGATCGCTGGTATTGACCGGGTTGGGCTATCGCACATTCAGTATGAACGGTCGTAGCGTAGCGCGGGTAAAATACCTGCTGCGTCAATTGGTGCTGGCTGAGGTGCAAGCGCTGACCCAACGTCTTTTGGCGGCGCCTAGCGCCAGCGAAGTACGCCAGTGGATTGCACTTTTCCTCGAAGAGCGCGGTTTGAGTGCGCTGGCCCGCGGTGGGCGCTGACAAAGTGTGTCAACGGTAACATCCTGTTTACATAACTTTTCCTGAGCTTGCACGCTGCGTAGCGGCTGCTTTGTGCTATCATGCGCAACCGCCGCCAGTGCGCAAGGCGTTAATGCCGAGAGTGCGCTGGCAAACAAGGTTTCCCCTTTTCCGACTTCCCGTACCGTGGGATAAACAACGTCGTGAGATAAAACAAACAAGCATGTGGTAATCGATGACAACGAGTTACTTGGCGTTTCCTCAATTTGATCCGGTGATTTTCTCCCTTGGACCCGTTTCGCTCCATTGGTATGGGCTGATGTACCTGGTGGGCTTTGTGTTTGCCATGTGGCTGGCTGTGCGACGGGCGAATAAACCGGGCAGCGGCTGGACTAAAGAAGAAGTGGAAAACCTGCTCTACCTCGGGTTCCTCGGGGTGTTCGTGGGTGGTCGTCTGGGGTATGTCCTGTTCTATGCTTTCCCCTCGTTCATCAGTAACCCGCTTTACCTGTTCAAAGTGTGGGATGGCGGTATGTCGTTCCACGGCGGTCTGGTTGGGGTGATTTGCGTCATGCTGTGGTTTGCCCATCGCACCAAACGCCACTTCTTTCAGGTTGCTGATTTTATCGCTCCGCTGATTCCTTTCGGGCTGGGTGCCGGGCGCTTGGGTAACTTTATCAACGGCGAACTGTGGGGCCGCGTTACTACCGATACGCCGTGGGCGATGCTGTTCCCCGGAGCGCGCAGCGAAGATTTGATGCTGGCGGTAACCAACCCGCAATGGCAGGCGATTTTCAATCAGTACGGCATGTTGCCGCGCCATCCGTCCCAGCTTTATCAGATGGCGCTGGAAGGCATTGCGCTGTTTATCCTGTTAAATCTGTTTATTCGTAAACCGCGCCCGATGGGCAGTGTTTCCGGCTTGTTTTTGATTGGCTACGGTGTGTTCCGCATTATCACCGAATTTTTCCGTCAGCCGGACGCTCAGCTTGGTCTGTTCGGTAATTTCATCAGCATGGGGCAGATTCTGTCGCTGCCGATGGTGTTTGCCGGTATCCTGATGATGGTCTGGGCCTATCGTCGTAAGGCGTAAAAACAGCAATTGCTTGTCGTGAGCGGCGTCCTTGCTGACATCAGCGGGAGGCTGCACGGTGAATTTTTTAATCGTGTCGTGAGGGTGAAATGAAACAGTATCTGGAATTGATGCAGAAAGTGCTTGATGAGGGAACGCCGAAAGGAGACAGAACCGGCACCGGAACCTTATCGATTTTCGGCCACCAGATGCGTTTCAATCTGCAAGACGGTTTTCCGCTGGTGACCACCAAGCGCTGCCATCTGCGCTCAATTATTCACGAGCTGTTGTGGTTCCTCAACGGTGACACCAACGTTGGCTATCTGCACGACAATAAAGTCAGCATTTGGGATGAATGGGCCGATGAGAATGGCGATCTTGGGCCGGTATACGGTAAGCAGTGGCGCGCTTGGGGCGCGGCGGATGGTCGCCAGATTGACCAACTGCAAACCGTGCTGCAACAGTTAAAGCAGGATCCGAATTCACGCCGTATCATTGTTTCTGCCTGGAACGTGGGTGAGTTAGATCAAATGGCGTTGGCACCGTGCCACGCGTTTTTCCAGTTCTACGTGGCGGATGGCAAACTTTCCTGCCAGCTTTACCAGCGCTCGTGTGATGTGTTCCTCGGCCTGCCGTTCAATATTGCCAGTTATGCACTGCTGGTGCATATGATGGCGCAGCAGTGCGACCTTGAAGTCGGCGACTTTGTCTGGACCGGTGGTGACACCCATCTGTACAACAACCATATGGAGCAGACGCATTTGCAACTGAGCCGTGAGCCAAAAGCGCTGCCGAAATTGATCATTAAACGCCGTCCTGCCTCGCTGTTTGACTATCAGTTCGACGATTTCGAAATAGAGGGTTACGATCCGCATCCTGCCATCAAGGCACCGGTGGCGATTTAATCGGCGATTCTGCTCTTCTGCTATCAAGGCTGCTTAGGCGGCCTTTTTTACAGGTTGTTTTCACCTCTCTTTCGGCTTTGTTGAATAAATCAGAACTTGTAACGACTGTGCCCCATCGGGTCGATTGTTACGTGATGCGAATACTGTTCGGCATTCCTAATAGCGTGATCCGGTTAAGCGCTTTGACCATCGCCAT
>NZ_JBPETA010000183.1:0-5872 GCF_051710365.1 Symbiopectobacterium sp.
GGTTACGGATGGTAACGTGGGGAGTACTCATGCTGATTGGTCTGCAAAAAGCAGTAATAAATTCAGAACTTCAGAATACCGTCAAGTCCCGAAAAAAGAAAAATCAGGTGCGGAATGACGGATATAAGCTCCGGAGGTCCCACCTGAAAATAAAAAACACAGCAAAAAGGCTTCCAATAGTGAAAGTCTAGGTGATGTACTTCAGGTAGTGCTTGCGTTAGCGCAATGTTTTGTAATTCATGAAACGTTTTATAAATTTTTGTGCCACATCAGCCTTGCAACAGTTTCACCAGCAGTGAACCGTTATACAACGCCTCTTTGACCAACGCCGCGCCCGGCATGGTACCCTGATTATAAAACGCAGTAGATTCCACCTGTATATTGTGGCTGTAGGCAGGCAAAGACTGTTGTCGAACACAATCCAGGATTGCAGGATGCAGAATATTCGCGGCCTTATTTAAGGGAGATCCAACCAGAATTTTGTCCGGATTGAAAAGGTTAACCATGATAGCAGCGATGCGGCCCACATTGCTGCCAACCCCGTTAATAATGTCTTTGGCTAATTGGTCCTCTCTCAGCGCGGCATCGCAGAGCGTCTCTACGGTTAGCGGTGAACCATTCAGCAAGGAGCTCATCGATCCATTCAGGCGCTGTTGTGCCAGCTCGAGCATGCTTTCAATACTGGCAACGGTTTCCAAACAGCCGTTATTACCGCAATAGCAGCGCTTGCCATAGGGATCGACCTGGGTATGGCCAATTTCAACCAGGTTACGGCTGCCTGCATGGAGTAAGTGGCCACCGGTGATGACCCCCGCGCCGACATTATGATCGATAACAATCTGGATAACGTTTTGCGAATCCCGCGCGGCGCCATACATCGCTTCGGCCATGGTCCAGGCGTAAATGTCGTGCTGTAGGAAGACCGGTAATCCGGTGCGGCTTTCTAACGCCGGGCCTAACGCCATCTCCTCGACCGCATAAAATGGCATGCGGTGAATAATCCCGGCAACAGCATCGACCATGCCCGGTGACGTAATAGCAATTGCCGTTAGCCGCTCCAGTTTGCGTTGGTGACGAATAAAAAACTGGTCGACTTCGTGCAGGATACGCTCCAGCAGCGGTTGCGGATGGTCGCTCGGCAGGTTGACGCAATCCTCAACAACCAGCGAATTACTGAGATCGCGCAGCGCCAGCGTGATTTCATCACGGCCGATTCTGACTGAAAGGTAGTGCCAGGCATCGGTATCCAGCAATAATCCAATCGCAGGACGGCCGCGGCTGCCGACATCCTGGTACTCTGTCTCTTTCACCAGATGCGCTTCCATCAATTCGCGCACGATCTTGGTGATACTGGCTGGGGCCAATTGGGCCAGTTTTGATAATTCAATGCGAGATACGGGGCCGTGCAGGTCAATAAGCCGGTATACCGCACCGGCGTTCATTTGTTTAATCTGATCGATATGTCCGGGTTGACCATCCGCAATCACAAAACGGCTCCTACTGTCTACGAATTGCCACGCTGAGCGTTCGCTGATGCATAAGGTGATTTGCAGCGAAGGTTCATAGCATCAATGCGTATTTTTCACGCTGCAAAATAAAAAAACTGCGGGTATGGTGGGGCTTTTAGTGAATTGCGTCAACTCTTTGATTCATTTTGTGATTTGGTGCACATATTTCCCCGTATCTTGTTCCAACATAAATGAAATCAACGTGTTTGCCGCAGGATTAAGTGCCGCCCGGCGCGATGTGACCAGCCACACTTCCGTGGTGGCATCCGGTTCACTGAGCGGCACGTATTTAACACCATCCACGGAGATACGTAAAAAGGATGCTGGCAGAATTGAAACGCCCAGCCCCGCCGAGACTAATCCCACAATGGTCATCGCTTCCCCGACTTCCTGCGTAATGTAGGGATCAATGGCATAATTTTTCAGCAAACGAAGGATTTCGTCATATAACGCCGTTCCCACTTCCCGGGCAAAAAACACAAAGGGTTCGTTAGCCAATTGGCGCACGCTGATATAAGGCTGGCCTGCCAACGGGTGTGTTTCATGCACCACCGCCACCAATGCTTCATGCAACAGTAGCTGATGCTGTAAATCCGCTGGCAGCGGATTATTGCGCATCACGCCGATATCCAGCTTTCCGCTGAGCAACGGGTCTATCTGCTGTTTGGTGTTCAGCTCCAACATTTGCAGATGAACATCCGGGTAGCGTTGCCGAAAATGCAACAAACTGCGCGAAACCGCACGAATAAAAGGCGCTGAGGAGGTAAAACCAATCCGCAGTTCGCCGATTTCGCCACGTTGCAGTCTGGCGGCGTGCGCAGACGCCTGCTCCACCTGGTGCAATATTCCCCAGCTTGCTTTGCGGAACGCTTCACCTGCCGGGGTCAGCCTGACATTGCGGTTGTTGCGTTCAAACAGCGTCGCGCCGATTTGCGCCTCCAATGCCTGAATCTGCTGGCTCAGTGGTGGCTGTGAAATGTTGAGCTTCTCTGCTGCTCGGCCAAAATGCAGCTCTTCAGCAACAGCGAGAAAATAGCGTAGATGGCGCAGTTCGATGTTGATGGCAAGCCTCCTCAAACTGATGGTAAGGATTCGCAATTAATATTTTAAAAATATTAATTGGTATTATTAATATATTATACAAAACATTTTTACCCTTCTATGATCTACCACGCGTCATGCACTGCATCGCGTGCAGAATGCCGCACAAATTTGCTACTTTCCCCCTGTTGCCAAGGAATAGTTTTGAGTACGTCACTTTCTTCAGTATCTGATTCGGTCACCGTGCCAGATGACGATCGACGCGAAGAGCCTCTGGATCGCAAAATCCCCGTCGCGCTAAAATCACCGTATATCACCCGTGGTACACCTGCATTTATTCGCGTTACGCTGGCACTGTTTTCCGCCGGACTTGCGACCTTTGCCTTGCTGTATTGCGTACAACCGATTTTACCCGTGCTGTCACAGGATTTTGGCATTTCTCCTGCCACCAGTAGCCTGTCATTATCGATTGCCACGATGATGCTTGCGGTTGGGTTATTGTTCACTGGCCCGCTTTCCGACACCCTGGGCCGCAAGAATGTGATGGTGATTTCGCTGCTGCTGGCCGCGTTTTGCACGCTTATTTGCGCCTTTATGACCAGTTGGCAAGGCGTGCTATTAATGCGCGCACTGATTGGACTCTCGTTTAAGTGGCGTAGCAGCGGTAGCCATGAGCTACCTGAGCGAAGAGATTCATCCCAGCTTCCTGGCCTTCTCCATGGGGTTATACATCAGTGGGAACTCTATCGGTGGCATGAGTGGCCGTTTGGTCACCGGGGTACTCACTGATTATTTCCCCTGGCGCGTGGCCATCGGTGTTATGGGCGTTCTTGCCCTGTTTGCGGCGTTGATGTTTTGGCGTATTTTACCTGACTCACGCCATTTTCGGCCCGGTTCTCTGCGGCCTAAATCATTGCTGATTAACACCAAGATTCACTGGCATGACGCCGGGTTGCCGTGGCTGTTCCTTCAGGGATTTTTACTGATGGGGGCCTTTGTTACCCTGTTCAACTACATTGGCTACCGGCTACTGGCTACGCCCTACACTCTGAACCAGGCCATTGTTGGCTTGCTCTCGGTGGTGTATCTCACCGGCAGCATCAGTTCACCGCGTGCTGGCGCGATGACGGCACGCTATGGGCGCGGTGCGGTGATGGCCGGCTCCGTCGGGCTGATGCTTGCGGGGTTATGCCTGACAGCCTTTGGTGCGCTGTGGCTTATTTTTATCGGCATGATGCTGTTTACCGCCGGTTTCTTTGCGGCACACGCCGTTGCCAGCGGTTGGATTGGCGTGCGAGCACGCCGTGCGCGCGGTCAGGCCTCATCGATGTATCTGTTTTGCTACTATCTGGGCTCCAGCCTGGCGGGTACGCTAGGCGGCGTGTTCTGGTCACATTATGGCTGGCAAGGCGTGGCGCTGTTTATCGGACTGCTGCTGCTGATTGCGCTCTATGTCAGCCTGTATTTGCGACGTAACCTGTAAATCAATCGCGGCAATAGACTTCAGACGGTATGTTCAGCGCCCTTGAATATACCGTCCCACATCACAAAGCAAGATGATGTTTAATAACGGGTTCGCAGGTCACCGGGAAATTAAGCGAATTGGCGATGAAACAGAGTTCATGCGCCTGATGATGCAACGCATAAGCACGTTCCAGGTCATCGCCGGGACGCAGCGTAATTTCAGGTTTAAGCACAATCTGCGTGAACGCCCCCTTTTTACCTTCTACCATCGTGCCCTCAGCGCTGTCCCGATACGTGCAAACCGATATGCCAGCCTCGGCACACAGATGCAGGTACCAGAGTTTATGGCATGCCGATGCTGAAGCAACAAGCAGATCTTCTGGATTCCAGCGTGTCGCATCTCCCAAAAAAGCGGGGTCAGATGAACCGGCGATGACCTGTTTATTTCCCGCTGATATTTCATAATCACGGCTGTAGGCTTTATAGGACTCAGTTCCACTCCCCTTGTTACCAGTCCATTCAATATTGACCTGATAATGGTGTTCACGGTGCGACATAGCGGTTATCTCTGGTGGTTTTTAGAAAAAGTACGTTGCAAGACTACGATGCATCCTTAACATAGTTACAGTCCAGTAATTTACCACGTTACTCGTTGAAAAATGGCGGGAGCGTGTCTCTGTAAATCCCTTTTTCGCTAGTAGACCTTTTTGATAACACCATTGCTGACCTTGAATAGTCTTGATATATTATAATTATGTTGTAACTAAAATAGCCTGTTATCTCTGATGTGCTATGGACCACTATCAACTGATTGCTGCCCTTCACGACACCTTTTCTTCACTGGAACAACAGCTTGCAGAATTTCGCCAGCGTTTGGCATCGCTTACGCTGCTCAACGCACGAGTGTTCACCCTCCCCACCGTGGAAAAAGGGAAAGAGCACGATCCCATCACCCAGATCCCTGTCACGGCGTTGCAAAGCGAAGCGGCCTGTGAGGCGGGTCTGGCGCATTTCCAGCGTTTATTTATCCATCATTATGCTGAGACGGTAAGTAGCAAAGCTGCTATTCGCTTACCCGGTGCGCTGTGTTTTTTAGTGTCGGAGGCTGAATGCGAGCATATCCGACATGCCGTCGAGGCGATTAACACCTTGAAAGCAACGCTGGAGCAGTTGATTACCCGTGAATCCGGTTTGGCTACCGAGCAACGGTTTGAATTCGTACACGCCCACCTGCCCGGATTAATCACGCTGAGTGCCTATCGCTCGCTCACCTTGTTAACCGAACCCGACACAGTGCGCTTTGGCTGGGCCAATAAGCATGTGGTGAATACATTGACGCGCGAGGCAGTATTAGAAAAACTGGAAAAAAGCCTTCAGGCAGCCCGCGGAATTTCACCGACAGAAAAAGCCACGTGGCACGCTCGGGTCACCCAGGAGCTTATTGATATTAAAAAACTGCCGCAAGACGCTGTGTTGAAGATTAAACGACCGGTGAAAGTACAGCCGATCGCCCGGGTTTGGTATCAAGATGCGCAGAAACAGGTACAACACCCCTGCCCGTCACCTTTATTAGTGCTGTGCCGCGATCCGTCACGCATTCCAGTCATTGGTGAGTTGGGAAACTATCTTGCCGACAGCGCGCAACCCAAATTCAGGCCGAAAGCGAAAGCGCTGCGGCTGCTGATTCCGCGCCTTCACCTCTATCTGGATGAAAGCGCGTAAGGCTCAGCCCTTATCTGTATTAGTCGCGACTTGATCTGACACTGGACCTTGCAAGGTTGAGAGTTACCGGTTTTGATATGGGTGTCCAATCCTTATACAAAACACGAGGTAACTCTCATGATTCATACTAACAATCC
>NZ_JBPETA010000184.1:0-5843 GCF_051710365.1 Symbiopectobacterium sp.
CCGATGGTAGTGTGGGGCTTCCCCATGTGAGAGTAGGGAACTGCCAGGTTTTAATTAAGCGAAGGGGCTGTCCGAGAGGACAGCCCTTTTTGCTGTGCGTGATTTTTGGTGGTCTAGGGTTTTTATCGTAACGCGCAAATAATCCCATACCGTTTATATGCATTAATTTGCCCCTCCTCCTGCGGCTAAAAGCCTGAAAATGGCTGAATGAATTAGCTGTAATTATGTACAAACCTATCGTAATACCAGGTTGTGAGCTTGCTCATCCCTCTTCGTCACTATTTCGACTAAAACAGATAAGCCCTGATAAAAATGTCAGGTGCATGTCGTGTCTCTGTACAACCTGCACGCATTGACGTGGGGTTAAAACCTGCAAACAAGCCAAAAAGCTGTCGGCTGCTCATAAAGGAGTAGATTATGTACAGGCGTTTACTGGTCGCAATGGCTGTCGCTACAGCATTATGTGGCGCAACACAGGCTTCGGCGCTCACCGTGGGATTTTCTCACATCGGTTCCGAGTCGGGATGGCGCTCTGCTGAAACCAAAGTCTCTAAACAGGAAGCAGAAAAACGGGGTATCACCTTAAAAATAGCGGATGCGCAACAGAAACAAGAGAACCAGATCAAAGCGGTAAGATCGTTTATTGCACAAGGCGTTGATGCCATTTTTATCGCACCCGTGGTCGCAACGGGCTGGACGCCAGTACTTCAGGAAGCCAAGGAAGCAAAAATACCGGTATTCCTGCTGGACCGTATGATCGATGTTAACGATCCCTCCTTGTATACCGCTGCGGTTGCTTCTGACAGTGTCTACGAAGGTAAGGTGGCTGCCGAATGGCTGCTGAAGGATGTGGCAGGCCAGCCCTGTAACGTTGTTGAGCTGCAAGGTACGGTGGGATCGAGCGTCGCAATAAACCGCAAAAAAGGGTTTGTTGACGGCATCGCTGCTTCTCCGAATGTGAAGATCATCCGCTCGCAATCAGGCGATTTTACCCGCAGCAAGGGTAAAGAGGTGATGGAAAGCTTCATCAAAGCGGAACAGAACGGCAAGAATATCTGCGCGGTTTATGCCCATAACGATGATATGGCGATCGGTGCCATTCAGGCCATTAAAGAGGCCGGATTAAAACCGGGCTCGCAAATTAAAGTGGTTTCTATCGATGCTGTTCCCGATATTTTTAAAGCAATGATTGACGGTGAAGCCAATGCCACAGTAGAGCTGACGCCAAATATGGCTGGCCCGGCATTTGATGCGTTAATTGCCTTGAAAAAAGAAAGGAAGCTGCCGCAGAAATTTATTCAGACTGAATCAAGATTATTATTGCCGGATACGGCGCAAGCGGAATACCAATCCAAAAAAAACCTCGGTTATTAAGCCTGATAACGATGGCGTGCAATGCGCCATCGTTACCTGATGTTTTAGGCGTAATCAATAAGGTTGTGTTTTGACCAACACCCAAACGCAAGTGGCATAGGTGAGTCTGATGGACACTGAATTGCTGTTGGACATCCAGGGAATGAGCGTCGAATTTCCTGGCATTAAAGCGTTGGATAGCGTCGATTTCACGCTACGCAAAGGGGAAATTGTTGCCTTGCTGGGTGAAAACGGTGCGGGAAAATCGACGCTGATAAAAGCATTGATCGGGGTTTATCGGCGTTCAGCAGGAGAGATTTTTCTCGAAGGTAACGCTATCGATCCGTTAAACACTGCACACGCGCAATCCTTAGGTATCGGTACCGTTTACCAGGAGGTCAACCTTTTACCCAATCTGTCGGTGGCGGCGAATTTGTTTTTGGGCCGAGAACCCTTGCGCTTCGGCATGATTGATCAGAAAGAAATGGCGCGGCTTGCCAGAGAAATTGTCGCCTACTACGGGCTACGAATAGATGTTACCGATCCTTTAGGCAATTACTCGATCGCCATTCAGCAGATCATTGCTATCGCTCGAGCGGTCGATCTTTCCGCCAAGGTGCTGATCCTTGATGAACCCACTGCCAGCCTGGATGCGAATGAGGTCGATATGCTGTTCGGCATTCTGTCCCATTTGCGTGAGCACGGCGTGGGCATGATTTTTGTCACCCATTTTCTCGATCAGGTTTATCGCCTTAGCGATCGCATCACTGTGTTGCGTAACGGCAAACTGGTGGGCAGTGAAATGACGGCGGCGTTGCCACGTATCGATCTGGTACAGATGATGCTGGGCCACAGTTTTGATGAATCGCTATTTTTGATGAATCGCTATTAAAGCGCTCAGCCCATGCGACTGAAACCGGCGATCCTTTGGTCGAGTTTCGTGGCTATGGTCGTCGTAATATGGTTGATCCCTTTGATTTGTCCGTTGCGCCGGGCGAAATCGTAGGGCTGGCGGGATTATTGGGATAGGGTCGCACAGAAACCGCTCAGCTCGTCTTTGGCATTAAAACGCCGGATAGCGGTGAAGCCAGGGTTGATGGTCAGTCCGTCTCCATTCGGAGCCCACGCAAGGCGGGCAGGCTGGGTTTTGGTTATTGCCCTGAAGATCGCAAAACCGAGGGCATCGTCGGTTCAGCGACTGTTCGAGAGAACATTATTCTGGCGTTGCAGGCCCAGCGCGGGTGGTTGCGTCCGCTGGCGTTAAAAGAGCAAACCCGCATTGCAGAAATGTTCATTGAGAGATTGGGGATACGTACTCCGAGTCCTGAGCAGGAAATTCAGTATCTATCTGGCGGCAATCAGCAAAAGGTGTTGCTGTCGCGCTGGCTGGCGACAGAACCACGTTTTCTCATTCTTGATGAGCCGACGCGCGGCATTGATGTTGGTGCCCATGCCGAAATCATTCGTTTGATAGAAAAACTGTGTGAGCGCGGTATGGCGCTGCTGGTTATCTCCTCTGAGCTGGAAGAGCTGACCGGTTATGCCGACCGTATCATTGTGTTGCGCGACAGAAAGCAAGTGGCACATCTGGGCAGCGGCTCGCTGTTTTACCTGCCGATGCCGGTGATTATCGCCTGTGCCATGCTGCTTCTGCTCTGGTTACTGACGCGCAAAACCGCGTTGGGCTTATTTATCGAAGCGGTGGGTATCAATGTTCGCTCTGCCAGAAACGCGGGCATCAGCACGCGCCTGATCCTGGTTTCTGTCTATGTCATCTGCGGTATCTGCGCTGCGGTTGCGGGTGTGATTATTACGGCCGACATTCGCGGTGCGGATGCGATTCTGGCGGTGGTGATCGGCGGCGGCTCTCTGCTTGGGGGCCGTTTCAATCTGCTGCTTTCGGTTATTGGGGCATTGATTATTCAAAGTATGAACACCGGTATTCTGCTGGCGGGGTACAAGCCAGAGCTGAACCTGGTGCTCAAGGCGTTGGTGGTGTTGGCGGTGCTGATCATGCAGTCTCCGCGCTTCTCGCTGCGCCGCCTGTTGCGGAGGCTCGAATAATGCTGAAACGAAATATTCCGCTGTTGATTACGCTCGGGGTTTTTATCGTCGGCTATCTGTTTTGCCTGAGCCAGTTTCCGGGATTTGCTTCCACGCGCGTGTTCTTCAACCTGCTGACGGATAATGCCTTTATCGGGATCGTCGCTGTCGGCATGACCTTTTTGATTCTCTCCGGTGGGATCGATCTTTCCGTCGGCTCGGTGATCGCCTTTACCGGCGTGCTGTTAGCCAAGCTGATTGGTACCTACGGTATGCATCCCGGCTATGCCATTGCGCTGGCGCTGGTGATGGGGGCGGCATTCGGTGCTCTAATGGGGTGGATTATCGACACCCTGAAACTGCCTGCGTTTATCATCACGCTGGCCGGCATGTTCTTTGTGCGCGGCATGAGCTTTATTGTCTCTCAGGAGTCTATCCCGATTGAACACCCCGTGTATCAACAGCTTGCCGGATTAGCGTGGCGTATGCCCGGTGGGGGACGCCTGACCTTTTTGGCGTTGATCATGCTGATGACGGTGATTGTCGGGATGGTCTTGGCGCACCGCACCTGTTTTGGCCATCGCGTTTACGCCATTGGAGGCAATATCACTTCAGCGGAGCTGATGGGGGTGCGGGTGAGAAAAACCACCATTCAGATCTACATGCTTTCCAGCACGCTGGCGGTGTTGTCCGGCATTGTGTTCTCGCTCTATACCTCAGCGGGTTACGCGCTGGCTGCGAGCGGCGTGGGCACGGTGCTGGGCACCTTCTTTGGGGTGCTGATTCAAGGTCTGATTCAAACCTATATCACCTTTGATGGCACGCTCAGCTCCTGGTGGACCAAGATCGTTATTGGCATCCTGCTGTTTGCCTTTATCGTCTTGCAGAAAGGGCTTAGTGCATTTTGGGTCGCCAAACGCGCCTGACAGCGCTACGCGGCTCACAACATATCGGCAATAGGGGTTTTTAGCAGTTGACGGATTAACGCCTGCTGGTCGCTGTTTTGCAGCCAAACGGCATACAGCGGGCGGATCACCGGTGGCGTATTTTGCTGTATGTAAAGCAATGGGTACGTTTTTTCCCAATGGCGCGGCAGAAAGGCACAGCCTCCGGTGGTCAGCAGCAGCTGGCGCGTCAGGTGTGCTGAGGTGGTGGTCAGGATAGGAAGCTGTTCGTTACTCAATAACCGCCCTTCATGTTGATGAAAATCCGCGCCCCATTCCAGTTTGATGAAAGGTCGTTCGGTCTGCTCCTCATCCTGAGTGGCGAACAACGCCAGAGAGAAGTTTCCTAACAGATGGCTGGTTAACTCTTCCATTTTGGGCTGCTCGGTGGTGATCAGCAGGTCCAAACGCCGCTCGTGTAACTGCTGCACCAGAGAGTGACGTTGTGCAATGCGCGCTTCAAGCTGAAGCAGTGGGCGCTGCTGATACAAGGTTTGCAGCCAGGGTGTCAGGTAGGCTTCCCACAGCGATGCCGTCGCACCAATCGACAGCAACTGGTGCTGCTGCGAGCGCGCGACCTCTTTTTTAGCCAGTTGCCAGGTGCCCATCAGACTCTCTGCGTAGGGCAACAACCGCTCGCCCGCCGGTGTCAGGCGAATATTATTGCGATGGCGAGTGAACAAATTTGCACCAAGTTGATTTTCTAATTGGCGAATACGAAAGCTGACCGCCGACTGGGTCAGATAGAGCGATTCTGCGGCGCGTCCAAAATGCCGCGTTCTGCTGACTTCCAGGAAGGTTTTTAGTAATTCGGTATCCACGCCCATCTCCAAAAAAATTTTGTCGTGATGATTTAAATGTTTTGTTTTACAGAATGTCAAGCCTATCTAATACTCCGCGCCATAAACAGCACGACCATAAAAGAATTAGGAGCGTGTTAAGATGGCGGAAAGCTTCTCTACAACGAATCGTTTTTTTGATAATAAATCCTATCCACGCGGCTTCTCTCGTCACGGTGACTTGACCATCAAAGAAGCCCAGATGTTGGAGCGTTATGGCTATGCGCTGAATGAGCTTGACCTGGGTAAACGCCAACCGGTGACCGAGGAAGAGATTCAATTCGTCGCCATGTGCCGCGGTGAACGTGATGCATCCACCGACATGGAAAAAACCTGGGCCAAATATGTTGCACGTATTCGTCGCCCGAAGCGTTTCCACACGCTGTCTGGCGGTAAGCCGCAGATGGATGCAGTGGAAGAATACACTGATAGCGACGATTAAGTTTTTCACTCGCGGGGCCAATGGCCCCGTTTTTTATGTCTGTGCTTTACCCTAAATCGCGGTGCAAGCGGCGCAGTAACCTGTCCATGCAGCGATAACCCGTCATTCCGCACCTACTTTAAGAATAAATTCGACGGTATCGCTCGCCGAGAACATCAACGATGGTCTTGTGAACAGAATTGAGGTTGGATACTTGTGGTGGTCTGTCACCAATACTGAACT
>NZ_JBPETA010000185.1:0-5842 GCF_051710365.1 Symbiopectobacterium sp.
GTTTTAATATCGATTATCAGACGGTGTCTGGTAATGAAAAAGTATCGGTGGAGCGGTAGTTCAGTCGGTTAGAATACCTGCCTGTCACGCAGGGGGTCGCGGGTTCGAGTCCCGTCCGTTCCGCCACTAAAAAGAAAAGCCCTGAGCAATTGCTCAGGGCTTTTTACTTTGTGCCATAGTTACCTTGCTCTGTAAAGATCTGTTATGCAGTGCAAGTCTTGCCGAATATCCCTGTCACTCAGGCCGTTCTTTGCTTAAAGTAATAGCGTGTAGCACTGAAGAGACAAGCAGGTTCGTTGTGCGAAAGAAAACCTATGCGGTGAGGTACAGTGCGGGGCAACCCGTAGAGAGAATTTTTTCCTCTTGTGTACAGTATCCTGTTATGCAGGCACTGCCAGAGGAGCCGCTGCTTGAAAAAAACGACGTACTGCGTGTATTGGTGTGGAATATCTATAAACAGCAGCGCCTGCACTGGCTTTCGGTATTACAAAATTTTGGTAAAGATGCTCATCTCGTTTTACTGCAAGAGGCGCAAAGTACGCCTGAGCTGATACGCTTTGCAACGGCGAACTATGTTGCTACCGATCAGGTTCCTGCCATTATTCTTCCCCAACACCCTTCTGGAGTGATGACGCTGTCTGCCGCGCAACCGTTGTATTGCTGCCCACTAAGAGAGAGGGAGCCTCTGCTTCGCCTGTCTAAATCGGCGCTGATTACGGTTTATGCATTGCAGAGTGCTCAGCAACTGATGGTTATTAATATCCATGCCATTAATTTCAGCATCGGCGTTGAAGTGTATGGCAAACAACTGGATGCGATTGGTGAGCAGGTCAAACGTCATGCCGGGCCAGTGATCATGGCAGGGGATTTTAATGCCTGGAGCCGGCAGCGTATCAACGCGCTTTATCAATTTGCCAGTGAGATTGCCTTGCGTGAGGTTCGCTTTGTCGATGACCAGCGGCGTCGAACGTTCGGCCGCCCGTTAGATTTTGTTTTTTATCGGGGGTTACACGTCATGCAATCTTCTGTATTGGTTACCCAGGCTTCTGACCACAACCCGCTATTGGTTGAATTTCAGTTGCCGGCATGATGTCAAAACAATAAAAAAAGCCACGTAGGTTAACCACCGTGGCTTTTTTATAGGCTATGCAGCACTTAAGAGTCTGGTGATGTTGCCGTATTCACGAACAACGTTAACCGATCTCCAGGCTGAATATTCGCCTTTTTATTGATGATGGAATTCCAGCGCATAACATCTGCGATATCTACCCCGTGACGTTTGGCGATACTCGCGAGAGAATCTCCTTTACGCACCTGATAGGTAATGGAATTACTGTTACCCTTTTTACTGCCCGCAGAGGCCTGTACAACCTGAAGCGATTGACCAACCTTCAGCGCGTTAGCGCTGGCCAGATTGTTCCACTTGCGCAGATCCTGCGCGCTGACCTTCAGTTTCGCCGCAATACCTGACAAGGTGTCACCTGAATGAACCTTGTATTCCGTGTTTGCGGATAGCTGCGCCAGTTTAGTGGGTTGTACAGCGGCGATATCGCCATCTGCCAACGAATCCTTCAACTGCTCAACATGTGCCTTAGGCACCATAATGTAATGTGGCCCGTTCGGAGCGGTCACGTCACGTTTGTAGCCTGTGTTGTAGCTCTTCAGTTTTGTTAGCGACAAGCCAGCCATTTCAGCCGCTTGCGTCAACTCCATCTGTTGACCCAGGTCTACCTGCGCCAGTGCCCGACTTTCGTTGGGCTTAGGTAACTCAATGCCGTATTTTTTGCTATTCTTAAGAATATCGCTTAAGGCTAACATTTTCGGGACATAAAGTGACGTTTCACGTGGTAACGCCAATGCCCAGTAACTCGTTGACCTGCCTTTTGCCTTATTTGCTTTTACTGCTTGCAAAACACGCCCTTCACCGCTGTTATAGGCGGCGATGGTAAGTAGCCAGTCACCATCAAACATTGTGTTGAGGCGCTGCATCATGTCTAAGGCAGCCGTCGTTGATGCAACAACATCGCGACGACCATCATACCACTGGTTCTGTTTCAAACCGTAGTTACGCCCAGTGCTTGGCACAATCTGCCAGAGCCCTGCGGCATTGGCGGATGATGTGGCCTTGGGATCAAAAGCGCTCTCCACTATGGGTAGCAGTACCAGTTCCATCGGCATTTTGCGCTGCTTAATCTGCTCGACTATCCAGTACATGTACGGCTCTGCCCGTAATGTTACATCGTGGAGATAGCTCTTATTTTTTAAGTATCGTGTTTTTTGCTCGCGGATCCGGACGTTATCCGGAACCTCCATCTTCAGCTCGTCGCTAATGAAGTTCCACAGGTCGCGCTGCGCTAGGCCATTATTATCTAGCCAGCGCGCGGATGTCTCTCGACTTCCTGTGTACTTTCCTGCTTCACCTTGACCTGCTGAAGACAGACTCTGCCCATGTTGTTTCGGTTGCGAGGTGTCTTGATAGACCCCTTGGCAACCTGCCAACAAGACTGAGGCGATAATAATCGCTTGAGCCTTCATATGTGTGTCAATAGTTTGCTTAAAAGACGAGCGATAATACTTTGATTAGCCGATCAGTACAACAAAAACCTTCAAAAGCAATCTTTCTTACTACGTAATTGGGCGAAAACTTGCCAATCCTCTATGTTACCGGGTTTTATTTTTAATTTTTATTTTAAATCAATAGCATGGCATCTAAGAAAAAGGTTGATTTTTCGTTCAAGACCAAGGGTGGTTGGCAGCGTTGATTGAGATTTATCGCGTAATAGCCTGATTTCAGAAAGGTAAGCGTCAATATTGTACTCTTCAGGCCAGATAGTGTGAGCAAACTCAAGATTTGACAAGGTGTACTCGTGTGCGCAGCAAATGCGTGTCTCATCGGGAAGTTTTGATATTTTTTCAATTTATTCATGAATTTGCTTAGGTGATCCTTCAAAAATTCGCCCACATCCAGCCGAAAACAGCGTATCTCCGCAGAACAAATAGGGGGCGGCGTAGTACGAAATATGACCTAAAGTGTGACCCGGCACAGAAAACACGGAGAAATCCGAATTGAGTAACTGAATGTGATCTCCGTCGCGCAAAATACGTGTTGCACCACGCTGCGCCGTCTCTTCGGGTCCATAAACTGGCAAGTCGGGATAAGCCTTCTGGATATCAGGCACTCCCGCCACATGGTCACTGTGATGATGGGTGAGCAACACCGCTACCGGTGTGAGTTGGTGTTTACCTAGCGCTTGCAATACTGGTCCTGCGTCACCGGGATCGACAATGACACAACGGTGCTGTGCGTCATGTAATAGCCAAATGTAGTTGTCCGAAAGTGCTGCAACACTGATAAGATTCATGTGATACCCCATTTATACCCGTCATACTTCAAGCTGCATGTGCGTTGGCTGCGTTCACTCACCCGAATCACTTACCTGAGTAAGCGCATCGGGATGAATGAACCTCATCCCTGAGGTTTACCCTATGGGCCAGCGCAGGCGCTGTTCAAATTTGTTCCAGACAAATTTGTCCTTCACTTGCCGCCTTCCTGCAACGCGAATTATTTAGGGTATATTACGTGTTCTGAGATAGCTATTGGGTCTGAGGGAGAATACTAATATATGAAGCCAGCGCATACGCCTCAGGCTTATTCTTCACCAACGTGTTGGGAGGATATCCCTTGGGGCGCACATTACCAGCAGGCGCTTGAACATGCATTGGCAGCATGGTGGCCTCGTGTGTTCGGCTTCCATTTACTGAAAGTCGGCGTGCTCAGCAACGCTATCGCGACGGACACGTGTGCCATTTCCCATCAGGTTAATATCAACCCGAGTGTTACTGATGATGTGCATGTCTTGGCCGATCCTTACCAACTGCCCTTTTCTGAGAAGTCTATCGATGCCTGTTTGCTGGCGCATACACTCTCTTATTCATCGGATCTACACCGCATTCTACGCGAAGTGGATAGGGTATTGATCAATGATGGATGGTTATTGCTGAGTGGGTTTAATCCAATAAGCCTGCTCGGGGCTGGAAAGCTGACGCCCGGTCTTCGTCAATGCCAACCCTATTGTGCGCGCATGTTCACGCAGATGCGTATGATCGATTGGCTCAGCTTGCTCAATTATGAAGTGTTGTATCAGGGGACCTTCCACGTGGTGCCGTGGAAGATGCCGCAGACGACAACAGTGTCAGCGCCTCACTCAACTCTCCTAGGTTGCCTGATGCTCCTTGTTGCGCGTAAACGTACCATCCCGCTTACCATGTCCCCCTTGCGCCAGAGGTTCAACAAGCCACCGGTGCGCAGAGCCGTCGGGGCAACCAAGAGTTACCGTAAAGGGTACCGGCCGTTCTGAGCGGATTATTCCGGCTGATAGCCCGTATCGTCCTGCGTCGGGTGCGAGGCTGCCTGGCGTGCCAGTTCATCACATTTCTCGTTCTCGGGATGACCCGCATGGCCCTTAACCCACTCCCAACGCATCGTATGTCGTTGAATGGCGGCATCCAGCTGCTGCCAGAGATCGATATTCTTAACTGGCTTTTTGTCAGCGGTTTTCCAGCCTTTAAGTTTCCAATTGTGGATCCAGCGCGTGATACCTTGCCGCACATATTGGCTATCGGTACTCAGTACCACCGTACATGGGGTAGTAAGCGCTTCCAGAGCGGCAATCGCGGCCATGAGTTCCATGCGGTTATTGGTTGTCAGGCGATAACCCCCACTCAAGGTTTTTTCATGCTGCTTGTAGCGCAGCACAACGCCATAACCCCCCGGGCCGGGATTTCCCAGACAAGAACCATCGGTGAAAATTTCTACCTGCTTTGTCATCTCTGGTAGACTCTACCTTAATCATAAAAACCGTAAGTCTGACATAAAACGAAAGCGATGAGCACTGCAATTACACGACAGATCGTTCTGGATACCGAAACCACGGGGATGAACAGGCTCGGTGTTCATTATGAAGGCCATAAAATCATTGAGATAGGTGCGGTGGAGGTCATTAATCGCCGCCTGACGGGGCGCCATTATCATGTGTATATCAAGCCAGATAGATTGGTTGATCCGGAAGCGTTCATGGTCCACGGCATCAGCGATGAATTTTTACAGGATAAACCTGCCTACGCTGAGATAGCCGAGGAGTTTATTGAGTTCATTAGCGGTGCGGAACTGGTTATTCATAATGCCGCGTTTGATATCGGCTTTATGGACTATGAATTTCGGATGCTGAATCGGGATATCCCGAAAACAGAGACCTTTTGCAAGATCACCGATAGCCTCATGGTCGCGCGTAAGTTGTTTCCCGGTAAGAGAAACAGCCTGGATGCACTGTGCGACCGTTATCAGATAGATAACAGCAAACGAACGCTGCACGGGGCGTTACTCGACGCCGAAATCTTGGCCGATGTCTATCTGGCCATGACGGGGGGACAAACCTCTTTGGAGTTTGCCATGGAGAGTGACACGCAGCAAGTGAGTACAGAAAGTGAGAGCGTGCAGCGAATTACGCGCCAAGCGTCTGCTTTGCCCATCATTTATGCCAGTCCGGAAGAGCTGGCCGCTCATGAAACGCGCCTCGATCTGATTGCCAAAAAGGGGGGCAGTTGCTTGTGGCGCCAGTAATCATCATCCGATTGATGATGATTACAGCATGACGCTGGAATTATAAATAAACAGTATGAATTGATTATAAAAAGCATTGACGCCATACCCAGATCACCTTAGGCTGTGTCCCTTAATTGCTTGAGCTATAGTATCCATCTGTTTCTACGACACTTTGGATTATGGCTCGCTACGATCTTTCTGATGAAGCATGGGCAATCATTGAGCCCTTGTTACCAACCG
>NZ_JBPETA010000186.1:0-5840 GCF_051710365.1 Symbiopectobacterium sp.
GGGCGACTCACGGCGGAAGATATTCCGCTTATCCGGGCACTTCTGGCCTCCGGTATATCGGTAGCGGATGTCGCGAAGAAGTTTGAGACCAGCAAGCAGCATATCTACAGCATCAGGAACGGCAAAAGCTGGGGAGCGGTGAAATGAGAGATATTCGATACCTGTTGACGGCATGGGGAAACTGGAGCGGCTCACGCATTGGCACTGAGTACAAGGCGGCATGGCCCCTCGTCACGGCAAGCAGCGATATTCGGCCCATGCTGTCTGATGCCGACGGTGAGATAGTTGACCGGGCGGTAGGGCGGCTCAAGCACTTCGACCCGCTGGGATACGATATCGTGGTGGCGTATTACAAGGGCAAGGTGTCGTGCAGGGCTATAGCCAGAAAGATTGAAAATCGTCCAGATTACGTTACAGCATGCCTTGCTCGCGCTGAGGCCTACGTAGCAGGGCGAGTTGCTGAACTTTTGGAGGCAGCCTGATGTTACACTGAGGCTACAAAAAATGCTTTGATAATTAATGAAATCATGCCAGCAATGAGCGCACTAAGCATCCAGCGGATGAGCTTTTGTTCGGAACGGATGCCTGCCATTTCAAGCTGCAAATCTTTGCGAACGTCAGTGATCTGAAATGTTAAATCTTTACGCACGTCCTCAAGGTCACGTGTTGTGGCTACATCAGCAACTTCGTGAGACTTACGGACAGCAATAGAAATAGCCTTAGCCTGGTCTTTCGGCAGCCCGGCGTTCTCCAGTGTCTCGACGAATTCTTGAGTATCAAATGCGACTTGGCCCATAGCGGATCCTCCTGTGTTAAGCCAAGTGTAACCCAGTAATCTTATTGACGGAAGATCAACCCATGCGTTATAGTCACTCAGCACCTGTAAATCCAGGTGCTGGGATTCGAGCCCCGGGTATCTGAAAAGACGCATAGCCGCGTTAGCGGTTTTTTTATGCACGAAGCACGGGCACATCAAATAATGGTGGGGCGTGCAGGGGAACCGCGAGGTTCACCGGGTCTTTTCAGCCGGTAGTTCGAACCCTGTATGTCTCACCACCCTAAGATTCGAGCCTGACGGTGGTGATTAACCTTACTGAAAAGGAAAATCCCATGGCAACTCAAATTTCTGCAGAAACGATTTCCACAATTATTCATAATCAGATTCCGGTAATCACTACTGAATTATTGGCTCAGTTGTATGCAGTTGATGCTAACAACATTCAGCAAAACTATAAACGCAACACCGATCGCTTCATCGAAGGAAAACATTTCTTCAAGGCAACCGGGGATGAACTTAAAAGTTTGCGACTGACAATGGGTCAGTTACAAATTTCTGCCAAAACACGAGCTCTCATCCTTTGGACAGAACGAGGAGCGGCTAGACATGCGAAGATGCTTGAGACCGACAAAGCATGGGATGTGTTCGAGCAGCTGGAAGACTGCTACTTCAATCTGAAAGAATCGAAACATCTAACGTGCAAAACAAAATCATTACCGGGCAAATTAACTATCGAACAACAAGAAGCCATCAAACAGTTAGTGATTAATCGTGGTCGAAGCGTTCCGCAAGAGCATCAGGCGAAAGCAACCATCACACTGTGGTCAGCACTGAAAAGCCACTTCGGTTGCAGCTATAAAGAAATTCCCGAAGATAATTTTACCGAGGCGTTATCTCTCGCCGCTCGTGTACCGATTGAGGGTGAATTTATCGACAGAGCATCTTCACAAAATAGCTTGCCTGCTATCTCTGGCAGAATTGTTATTGACTATGAAGATGGCTCTGTGACACGTACGGAAGTGGTTGCCTCTAATTGTTTTATAGGGAATGTTGAAACACTATTCCAATACTTGGAAAAGCGTGGTGTCGTTGTGCTTACCAACGAAGATGAGCGCCGAAACTTCGTCAAAGAGAATCTGATGAGGCTGATTAACTGATCAAAAGATCAGCTAAATCCTTGACTGTCCGGACATCCGGACACATAATACCCCCATGCTGCGGCAAAAGCGCGCAGGACATGAAGCCTCAACTACCTCTGGTGGTTGGGGCTTTTGTCTATTGACAGCGACTGCTTGCTGAATAAAATCATCGCGTCGCACATCTAGGTTTGTTGTTCCCTCTATATCAGTTTGGTACAGATGTGCGATAAGGCCTCGGTTAATCACCGGGGCTTTTTGCATCTGGAACTCTGGCGTAGATGGTTCGCGCGGATGCCTGAAGAGCATCAGGAGATAGTTCGATTCTATCGGGTTCCACCACATTCAAGGCTGAGCTAATTGCTCGGCTTTTTTATTTCCCCTTTTCAATAACACACAGCGCCATCCGAAAAATCGGCGGTGAGGCTATGCAATTGGACAAAATAACCACTGGCGTTTCGTACGGCGCATCGGGTGTAAGCGGTGGTTACTGGATGCTGCAATTACTCGATACCGTATCGCCGACACAATGGGCGGCGCTGGGCGTACTCAGTAGCCTGGTATTTGGCCTGCTCACTTTTCTGACCAACCTCTATTTCAAAATCAGGGAAGACCGACGCAAAGAAGCGCGGGGTGAGTAATGAATCCCTCACTGCGTAACAAGATGGCAGGCGCTGCTGCTGGCGGGGCCATTGTCATGGCTGCCGTGCTGCTCCAGTGGCATGAGGGGGTGAAATACACCCCATACCGGGATTCAGGCGGTGTGCTCACTGTGTGTGCAGGTCATACCGGCAAAGACGTTATTGCCCACAAGCGCTATACCCCTGCTGAATGCCAGGCACTGCTGGACAGCGACCTGAAAGCCGCAATGTCCGTCGTTGACGCCAATGTCACCGTACCACTGACTGAGAGCCAGAAAGCTGCGCTGGCGTCGTTCGTCTACAACGTGGGAAGCAGTGCGTTTGAGCGCTCGACGTTGCTGAAGAAGCTGAACACCGGAGACAGGGCCGGTGCCTGTAACGAGATGCGGCGCTGGAAGTACGTTGACGGCAAGGTCTCTAGGGGCCTAGTCAATCGGCGGGCGGTAGAGTGTGAACTTTGCCTCCAAGGACAGCCCTGATGCACTGGAAAATCTCCCTCGTTATTGCCGCTTTGCTGGCATCGATGACCGGCGCGGCGCTGTCTTATCGCGCCCTGTATCTGGACACCGAAAAAGACCGGCAATATCTGGAGGCGCAGACTCAATCCCAACAGGCGGCGCTGGAGCGACTAAATAACCAGATGCAGACCGTCGCCGCGCTGGATACCAAACACACACGAGAGCTTGAACATGACAAAAAACGTATTGCGCAGCTTGAGCGCGATGTCGCTGATGGTCGTCGCCGGTTGCAGGTCCGTGCCGTCTGCCCCCCAGAGTGTCCGCCAGCGGCCCCGCCGCCCGCATGGATTATGCAGCCCGCGCCAGACTTGATAACGCCGCTCAGCGAAATTATTTCACTCTCAGACGACGAATCGAAATCGCAGAAGCGCAAATAAATGGCTTGCAGGACTATGTGCGGCACATTTGTTTAACGACGGCGCCGGGAAGGATGGAAGATAACCGGCAAGGGCCATAAATCAAACGGGACCAGGACGTGAAAGAACCCCGCATCTACAACAGCAGATAGGACAAGGCGCGGCTTTCCTTTCTGCGTGCTTACCCACTGTGCCGCATGTGCCAGGAACAGGGCCGGGTAACAGCAGCGGTAGTTGTTGACCATATCATCCCGCACAAGCTTAAAGAGGCGCTGAAATCTGGCAACAAGATAGCGATAGCTAAAGCACAGACACTATTCTGGGATAAAAAGAACTGGCAAGGGCTGTGCGTTCCTCACCATTCATCAACCAAGCAGCGGATGGAAAAGCGCGACAAGATCATCGGCTGCGATGAGAACGGCATACCGCTCGATCCGGATTCACACTGGTTTACATCAACAAATTCTAAATAGGAGGGGGGCGGCTAAAAAGTTCAGGGCCTTTGCCCTTCCTGACCGCCCGCCCTCCTCAAATTTAACGCTAACCCGATTTTTTTAGTTTTCAAGGTGTTCTCAAATGGCAGAAAAACGAAACCGCTCTGACAGTGCGACGGCGGCGATTCAGGCCATGAAAAATGCGACCGAGGACACCCTTCAGCCCCCGGCGCACGCGGGTTTGGAAAAAAAAGCCGAGCCTTTTTGGCATGACAATATTCGATCCAAAGCATTGGATAGCTGGACACCCGCTGACCTGTTAGCCGCTGTTGAACTGGCAAATAATCAACGCTATATCACCATTTTACGGCGTGATTTACGTAACGAAGAGCGCGTGCGCGGTGAGGCGAGAAACGTTGTTGAAATTAAAGAATTGCGCAAACAAATCGTAGAATTACAGCGCACGATTTTGGCACAGCGACGTGATCTGCAAATCCATTCCCACGCCACCAACGGTGAAAGCCGGGACCAGCGCAACAGAAACAAGAATGACAGGAACGCCAGAAGCACGGTCAGTGGTCATCAACGCGAAGACGATAATCTGATCGCGTTTCCACAACACTAAGGGGCATTCATGACGCGAGGTGAGCGCGTGATAGCGTTCATTGAGCGCTATTGCATTGTGCCGGAAGGTAAGCTTATCGGACAGCCGATGAAGCTGGATGACTTCCAGAAAGACTTTCTGCTTGATGTCTATGACAACCCGGTGGGCACCAGCAGGGCAATTTTAAGCATCGCCCGAAAGAACGGGAAAACCGGGTTAATTGCTGGAATACTTCTTGCTCACCTAGTTGGCCCAGAAGCGGTGCAAAACTCTCAGATCGTCAGTGGTGCAATGAGCCGAGAGCAGGCTGCGCTGGTCTTTAGCCTGTCGGTCAAAATGATTAATCTTAACCCCGCGCTACAGGACATTGTGCATATCATTCCCAGCGGTAAGCGGCTGATTGGTACCCCTTGTAATGTTGAGTACAAGGCGCTGGCCGCCGAGGGTAAAACCGCACACGGTCTTTCTCCAGTGCTGGCCATTCTGGATGAAGTGGGGCAGGTGGTAGGTCCGCGCAGTGATTTTGTTGACGCTATTGTCACATCACAGGGGGCGCATGAGACACCTTTGCTGATTGCTATCAGCACCCAGGCGGCCAACGACGCCGACCTATTGAGCGTGTGGATTGATGACGCGGCAACTTCTGCCGATCCACATATTGTTTGCCATGTGCATACTGCTGAAAAAGACGCCGACATTATGGATCGTGCTGCATGGCGTGCTGCTAATCCGGCGTTGGGAACGTTTCGTTCACTGGACGAGATGCAGCGCCGGGCAGAAGAAGCGGCGAGGATGCCCACCAGTGAAAATACCTTTCGTAATCTCAATCTAAATCAGCGCGTATCCACTGTGTCACCGTTCGTCTCCCGTAATGTTTGGGAAGCCAGCATTCTGAAGGATATTCACCCGAGCATGATAGTTGGGGAGTGTTACGCGGGGCTCGACCTGTCAGAAAAGAACGACCTTACCGCGCTGGTGATTGTGGGGCAGGATAAAGATCGCGACTGGTTGGTATTCCCGTTCTTCTGGACACCGGGTAAGACGTTACTTGACCGGGCCAAGCGTGATCGTGCGCCCTATGACGTGTGGGCCAAACAAGGCTACCTCCAAACCACACCGACCGCATCCGTGGAATATGATTTTGTGGTGCTGAAAATCGCAGAATTACTCAGTGAATTTGACGTGAAAGCCATCGCGTTTGACCGCTGGCGCATCGACATTTTCAAAAAGGAAGTAGACCGCATCGGCTTAACCCTCCCGTTGGTTAAATTCGGCCAGGGGTATCGGGATATGGCTCCCGCCATCGACACATTGGAAACGGTGTTACTTAACAACCGGCTTCGGCATGGTGATCATCCCGTGATGACAATGTG
>NZ_JBPETA010000187.1:0-5755 GCF_051710365.1 Symbiopectobacterium sp.
GATGTTAAATCGTATTGATGTCAGTACTGCACCTGACATTGAGTGGCCGGGGCAGCCACAATAATAGCCGTTATTTCTACCAGCCCGCCGTCATTGGCGGGCTTTCTCTTGAGCATGCCAGGCAATCCCACGAATCATTCTACATAATGCAAAAAAACGCAGTTTTTGAAGTAATCTCGCATGCAAAATGATATGCAACTCTATGCGAAAAAATTCGCCGCGCTACATGACCGGCATTAAAGTGATCATTCAGCCTTCTACGGCTGCGCAAATCATGGCAATGATCAAAGCAGGTCGTGTGGCGCTTGATGTGCTGGATATCGGCGATGTCACACAAACCAACCTCAATGCGGCCGGGGCGTTGATGCCAATCAACTACGTGGGCATGAAGTTTACCAATCCCGACGATATCTTCCCCGAAGTACGCCGTCCCAATATGGTCGGTAACCTGTTCTTCTCGACCGTGATGGTTTACAACACGGATGTCTTCCGTGATGGCAACCATCCGCGTACCTGGGCAGAATTTTGGGATGCGGAGCGTTTCCCCGGTCCGCGTACTTTAACGGATCTGCGCACCAGTTCTACTGAGCTGGAATTTGCCTTGCTTGCCGATGGCGTAGACATGAAAGACATCTACCCAATTGACATCAAGCGTGCGTTTGCTTCCCTGAGCCGAATCAAACCCCACGTCGTGAAATGGTGGGATACGGGGGCGCTATCTGTACAATTGATGGAGCGCAAAGAGGCGGTGTTAGGGGCATTGTGGAACGGTCGTGCACAAGCGCTGATCGATCAGGGCGCGCCGTTAGCCATTGAGTGGAACCAGATCAAACAGCAGTTGCGGCATTGGAGCGTGCTGAAAGGTTCGCCGAACCCGGAAAATGCGCAGTTGCTGATTGATTTTGCGTTACAGCCCGAGGTTCAGGCGAAAATTACCCAGTTTATCGCCTATGGTCCCACCAATAAAAAAGCCTTCCAGTTTGTTCGCCCAGAGGATTTGGTGAAACTGCCTTCCAACCCTGAGTATTACTCGCGCTCCTTTGTGCAAAATGCGCAGTGGTGGACAGATAACATTGAGGAAGTGGGCAAAATCTGGCAACCATGGATCTTGGTTCAGGGGTAATGAAAACGGATTCAACACACCACAGCTCCCGGCGTCAGCCGGGAGCTGCACTCCGCCTTGAGGGGCTGACCCGGCGCTATGAACAGGCTGCCGTCGTCGATAATCTGGATTTGGCGATCGCACCAGGCGAGTTTGTGACGCTGCTCGGTGCCAGCGGTTCAGGGAAAACCACCACGTTGATGATGGTTGCGGGCTTTACCGAACCCAGCCAAGGGCGCGTGCTGATTAACGATCAAAATATTACGCATTTGCCCCCGGCAAAACGCGACCTTGGCGTGGTGTTTCAGCACTACACGCTGTTTCCGCACCTCTCGGTGGCGGATAACCTGGCGTTTCCGCTGGAAATGCGCGGCGTTGCGCGTCGCGATATCAAGCAGAAAGTGGCGGATGCGTTGGCGTTGATCCAGCTTGATGATAAGGGACATCGTTTGCCGCGAGAGCTGTCCGGTGGGCAGCAGCAGCGCGTTGCGCTGGCGCGTGCGTTGATCTTTTCCCCGGCGGCACTGTTGATGGACGAGCCGCTGGGTGCTCTGGATAAAAAGCTGCGCGAACATATGCAGTTGGAAATAAAACGGCTGCATGTGGCTTCCGGCTCTACGGTGGTGTTTGTCACCCACGATCAGGAAGAAGCCTTGACCTTGTCCGATCGTATTGCCGTGATGCAACAGGGGCGAATTGCCCAAATTGATACCCCGCACGATCTCTATACCAAACCAAAGAATCGCTGGGTGGCTGAATTTATTGGCCAATCCAACTTTATCGATGGCCAGATAAGCGCCATTCAGCAACACGGCTATGACGTGCACCTTTCAAGCGGTGAAACGGTGTGCGGTAAGGGCGTAGCACATCTTGGCGTCGGGGAGTCGGTCTTGGCGGTGCTGCGGCCAGAGCATATTCACACTGGGCTACCGGGGGATACATCAGCCCATTTGCCGATTAGCGCCACCATTGCTGAAATGCTCTATCTGGGGCATAGGCTTAAATTAACGCTGGTGCTGAGTGATGGCGCGACATTATTAGCACAGTTACAGAACTCGGCGCTGGAGGGGACTCTGCGGCCGGGGGCCAGCGTGCGTATCGGGTGGGCAACGGAAAGTCTCTGGTTTATTCCCGCCGATGCTCAGCGATGAGCGGGCGTGATGACAGGCGTGTGAGTCGCTGGAAACCCTGGTTATTGCTGGCACCTACGCTGCTGGCCCTGACGATTTTTTTGCTGATTCCGCTGGCGAAAATGCTTGGTTACGGCCTGTTCGATCCGGGGCTTACCAGCAAGCACTTTGCGCGCATTGTGCAAGAGCCTGTCTGGCTGCAAGTGCTGTGGATTACGCTGCGCACCTCACTGCTCGTCACGCTGGTGACGCTGCTGTTGGGTTATCCGGTGGCCTGGGTGTTGTGTAAACTCCCTGCGCGATTAGCCAGTATGGCGATTGTCATCATCATTATTCCCCATTTTACCAGTGTGTTGGTGCGCACTTATGCCTGGATGGTGCTGTTGGGCAGTGATGGGTTTGTCAATCAGGCGCTGCGGGCGTTGGGGCTTATCGATACGCCTCTCAAACTGATGTATACCCCGCTCGGCGTGTTAATCGGTATGACCTATATCTTGCTGCCCTATATGGTACTGGCGCTTTACAGCGTGATGCGAGGCATCGATCCGCAACTGCTGCGGGTGGCGTATAGCCTTGGCGCTTCGCGCTTTCGAGCCTTTTGGCGCATCTCTTTGCCGCTGTCGCTGCCTGGCGTTGCCGCGGGTAGCCTGCTGGTGTTTATTTTGTCTATTGGCTTCTTCGTGACACCGGCGCTGATGGGCAGCCCGCGCGATACCATGATCTCCATGGTTATCGAAAATCAGTTGGAAGTCTATTTCAACTGGGGCTTCGCGTCGGCGCTGTCTGCGTTGCTGCTGCTGTGCACCTTATTGCTGTTTTGGGTCTATGTTCGGGTCGTGGGATTGGAACGACTCTTTGAGGCGAAAGGATGAACGGAAACCGCCCCGGCTGGCTGCCGCTACTGATCACGCTGTTGACCCTCTCTTTTTTGTTGGTCCCGATTGCGATGATCTTTCCTCTGGCATTCAGTACCAATAGCTATTTGTCGTTTCCACCGCAAGGATTCTCCTTGAAGTGGATGCGCGCGATTTTGCAGGACTCGCAGTGACTACAGGCTATCGGCCTGTCGTTTACCATTGCGCTAATGTCCACCTTGTTAGCCATGGTACTGGCGCTGTTTGCCGCTCTGGCACTGGTGCGCTGTCGTTTTGTCGGCAAAAGTCTGGTGTATGCGCTGATTGTGTTGCCGATGATTGTGCACAACGTGATTGTGGCGTTGACGCTGTTCTTCTTCTTTTCCGAGTTGGCGCTGTTTAACAGTTTCACCCGTATTGTTATCGGGCATGCCCTGATTGCGCTGCCTATTGCCACCATTATTTTGTCTTCGACGCTGCAAGGCATGGATTATCGCTTGGAGCAGGCGGCAATGAGCCTGGGGGCCAGCCACTTCAACGTATTACGACGCATCACGCTGCCGCTTGTCGCACCGGGTATGTTCTCGGCAGCGATTTTCTCGTTTCTCAGTTCGTTTGATGAACTGCTTATTGCATTGTTCCTTTCCGATCATGGCAGCCAAACGCTGTCGGTGCGGATTTGGAACACGGTACAGTTTCAACTCGATCCTTCTATTGCAGCCGTCAGCGTGCTGTCGATCGGCGTGACAATAGTGACACTGGGGATTACGGGTGTGGTGAATAGAAAAAAAACGACATCAGGTAACCGTTATGAATGAAAGTTGGCTTTTCCCGCTCCACGAGTATCAGCAGCGCGTCGCAAAGATCCGCGCTTATATGCAAGAAAGGGATATATCCCTGTTGCTGATTGACCAGACTGAATTCCTGTTTTATCTCACTAGATTTGGTATTTCTGAAAACATGTACCGTGCCTGCTTGCTGCCGTTAACGGGCGACCCGGTGATGGTATTCCGCGCCATGGACGAGCGTGCGTTCAGCGAAAATAGCTGGATCACTGACACCGTCACCTTCCATGACTGGCAGGATCCGTTAGCGGTGCTGGCCGATACGGTGCGCGCTCGCGGCTGGGAAAGCGCGACGCTCGGCATCGATTTCGATTCTTACTGCATGACCATCAACCGCTTCCAGCGCTTGCAGGCGATGTTGCCACAGATTCAGGTAAAAGATTTTTCCGGTGTGCTTAAACAATTGCGCACCCGCAAAATTCCGCAGGAAATCGAGTGCATCAAACAATCAGCGGCGGCGAACGATCAGGCGATCCGTGAAGTGGTTGCCGAAATGGGTGTTGGGAAAACGGAGCGTCAGGCGGTGGCAACAGCTTTCTGCATGCCAACATGTAGGAACGGCCGCTGGAGCAGGGCGATATCCTGCATCTTGAAGTGGTTTCCTTTAAACGCGGCTACAGCTCCAAGATCATGCGTTCGGTGATTATCGGTACGGCGTCACCTGCACAGCAAGAGATTGCTCAGCAGCTGATCGCAATCCAGGATAAGCAACTCGCGGCCATGAAGCCCGGTGCAGTGGCTAAAGACATCGATGCACTGGCACGTAATGCTGTACTAAAAGCAGGGCTGCGCCAGGATTACGCCAGCATTACCGGCTATACGCTCGGTTATTATCCGAAGACGACGCCGCGCACTAGCGATTTTAGCCACGTGTTTTTGCCCACGTCTGAGTGGCTGCTGGAAGCAGGTATGGTGTTTCACATGTACTTGTATGCGGCGGGTCTCGCCATCAGCGAAATGGTGCTGGTGACGGAAAACGGCTGTGAGCGTTTGACGAAAATCCCGCGCCAACTGTTTACAACCGCATAACGCGGGCCACCTGTGATTCCCGCGCAGGCGGGAATTCCCTACAGGCTAAACGCGTTAATTCCGCACGATGTCCCCGGCCTGCGCCGAGGACGACGGGAAGGCGCCTATTTTCGTGCGATTAAGACGGTCAGTGGCGACATCGGAAACGGTTGATGTCGCCGTGTTTCTACACGGCTGAAACTGGCATCACACAGTAACGATGCCAATTCCCCTTCTCGCGTTACCCTGCGTCCGCGCAGCATCAATGGCAGGTAGAAGGGCAATACCGATGCTGCATCCTCTTGGTTGGACGCTATTTCTGCGTGCACGGCAACCAGCACGCCGCCTGGCGTCAATGCGTTGAACAGTTGCGCTATGCTGGTGGTGATATCTTCGACAAAGTGCAGAAAGGAAGAACACCAGATAATATCGGCATAGCCTGCGGCAAACGGTTGAGTGGAAAAATCTCCGCTGGCGGTGCTTAAACGCTGGTGCAGACCGGCGGCAATGATATTCTCTTGCGCCACTGCGGCGGTTTGTGGCAAATCGAACACCACCCCTTGCAGCGTGGGATGGCGCTGTGTCAGGCCGATGGCGATCATGCCTGGGCCACCGCCCACATCCAGCAACGTTTTGGCCTGCGGAAGGCTTTGTTGAATAAATCAGAACTTGTAACGACTGTGCCCCATCGGGGGGCTTTGTTGAATAAATCAGAACTTGTAACGACTGTGCCCCATCGGGTCGATTGTTACGTGATGCGAATACTGTTCGGCATTCCTAATAGCGTGATCCGGTTAAGCGCTTTGACCATCGCCA
>NZ_JBPETA010000188.1:0-5744 GCF_051710365.1 Symbiopectobacterium sp.
GCCAATGGCAACATTACTTGATGGTAAACGGGTCTGGGCAGAAAAAAATCTGAACCAGATTTAATCTGACAGACACCTGTATAAATAACCGGTAACTGTCAGATCAGGTCTGAGCTAGTACACATTTACCCATAATCATATCTAAGTTGCCGTTCGTGAGTCTTAAGTTTCGGCGGCACTCATTCAAGCCCTTGCAGAAATGCAGGGGCTTTTCTATTTTCAGGCCTCGGCTAATGCCGGGGCCTTCTGTTTTGATTCGGACACGATGTGTCAATGCATTTAAAATGGCAGAGGAATGAAATGAATCACATAGGCCAGCACAGGTGTACGCTTTTTGCAGGGCTAGATAGCGACACACCTAAGACATTTTCGCTTGAGTTCAAGTCTTGCTCTGTCATTACCGCGCTAAATGCAATGGAGAAAGCCATAACAGAGTTAAGATATCGGCAGTTTCAATTTGGTAATGAAAATAGTGATGGTGTAAAAGCAATCGTTCGTCATTCCTGAACTTTTTTTCCAACCTTTGCAGGTAATGGGATTAGCATTTCCCAAAATGGAGGAGTTCCCTCAGATGTTTGATAAGTCATTCCTTTCCAATACAAGTCAAGTCGTTGACATCCTCCCCGTCCTTTAGGGCGGGGAGGATGTCAATTTCCCTTTCAATAAGATATCGCCATCCCTGCCGGGAGGTGAGGGTATGACACGAATGAGCACTATCTACAGCAGGCTTTCATATGGAACCGGGACGGGGCTAATAGGGCTGGGCGCTTCTGCCAGAGCCTACGCCGCATCAACTACAGAGAGCGTATGGTTGCTTGCAAACAAAATGGCCGGGTTAACGCTCGGTGATTGGGCGATTATTGTCGGTATGGTCTGCACTATTGGCACCTTTGCTATCAACTGGTACTACCGCAGGAAGGAATACCAGTTGAGGGAAAAAGGCGGTGCGTGATGAGCAAACGTAAAACTGCCACGGGTGTAATTTGCTCCGTGGGTGTGATCATCGGCATTGTGATAAATAACGGACAGGTGCGAACCAACAAAGCAGGCCTGGAGCTTATCGGCAATGCCGAATCGTGCCGCCGTGACCCTTACGTATGCCCAGCCGGTATTTTGACTGATGGCATTGGCAATACGCATGGCGTTGTTGATGGCACCCGCAAGACGAACCAGCAGATTGCCGCAGACTGGCAAAAAAACATCCTTGAGGCTGAAAATTGCGTTGACAAATACGCCGCTGGTAAGAAATTGCCAGATAACTCATTCAGTGCAGCAGTAAGCATTGCTTTTAATGCTGGCTGTCCAAAGATTCAGGCTTCAACCATGTTCCAGTTATTCCGTGCCGGAAAAATTCAGGCAGCGTGTGAGCAGTTCCCGCGTTGGGTATATAGCGGCGGTAAAGTTCTTCCTGGCCTCGTTGCTCGGCGCGAGAAGGAGCGTGAACTATGTCTATCAGGGCTACAGTGATCGCCGTTCTCGTTGCTCTCATTACCGCACTGTCATTCGGCGTCTACTACTACCACGACAAGTACAGTGAAGCCGAACTCGATTTGACGCTGGCAAAACAGATAATCACCGACATGCAAACCAGACAGCGTGATGTTGCTGCACTTGACGCCAAATACACCGGAGAACTCGCAGATGCTAAAAGCAAGCTGGCTGATTTGCAGCGCTGTGTTGCTGCTGGCAAGTGCGGGCTGCGCGTCAATGTCATCAAGCAAACCACCTCCACCCCCAGCCTGGATGATGCTACCAGCGCCCGACTTAGTGACACCGCTGAACGGGATTATTTCACTCTCCGAGAGCGAATCGAAACCATCACAAAGCAACTGACCGGATTGCAGCAATACGTCCGTGAGCAGTGCTTGAAATAACCACCCCGTTAATCCGGGCTTTTTTTTCGCCTGCGCATCCTCGTGCGCATAAAACCAAGAGTCTTTCGGGATATGAGCCTGAGACAGAGTGGCGGTTTCATCGCTAACCCCTCTTGGGCCACTCATGTCTACGAGGCAGGCTCTATCACCAAAAGGAAATAGTGATGAAATACCCAACAGTTATACTTAATGGCGTCAATGTTCGTATAGATGGCGCTGGCCGTTACAATCTCAATGATTTACATAAATCAGCCGTTGAAGGTGGTAAAGCAACTGAGTCACAGCGTCCAGCCAACTTCATCAAGAGCGCACAAATTAAGCGGTTTGTTCATGAATTAAGCAAAGCTACAAAAATAGCTTCGGTGAAAACAATCAAGGGTGGAATTGAACCCGGAGTGTGGGGACTTGAACTCGTTGCCATTCGCTATGCTGCATGGATTGAACCCAAGTTTGAGATTCAGGTTTATAACACGTTTGTCGAAGCTAAACGGAAAAAGGCATTGGCTGAAATCAATCGTAATACAGCCCGACTTGAGTACCGCCCATTGACCGATGCCATCAAGCACGAGCGTGAGGCACAGGGGAAAACCATTGCGCCACATCACTTCAGCAACGAGGCCGATTTAATAAACCGCATTGCACTTGGTATGACATCTGCAAAATTTCGAGTCCACCATGAAATAGGTAAGAAAGAATCTATCCGTGACTATCTGACGCCAGAGCAGATCCATTGCGTTACCGAACTGCAACGCGCCAACACAGTATTCATTGGCATGGGCTGGGACTTTGAACAACGCAAGGCCACGCTGATGGGAATATTCAACAAAAACCATCGCCAGCCATTGATTGAAGAACAACACCGACTGGCAGCCTGAAAGACTCCCGGCCTCGCAAACGTGGGGCTTTTTTTCGCCTGTAGTAAATCAAACCGTGCATTCGCGTGCACTTCACTAGAGAGCTTTCCGTAGTGTGAGTCTGAGATAGGGCGGTGGATCACATCGTTCCGCTCTCGGCTGCCCATGTCTACGCGAACAGGCTCGCACCACAGAAGGTAAACACGATGCAATATCCAACTGTAATAGTAAATGGCGTGTCTGTTCGTGTTGATGGCGAAGGGCGTTACAACCTGAACGATCTTCATGCCGCCGCCGTTCTTAAAGGTGAGGCTAATGAGTCTCAGCGCCCGAGCCTTTTCATTCGTAGTGCTCAGGTAAAAAGGTTCATAAAGGCGCTTAAGGCCAAAGCACAAAAAAGAGCTTTGGAACAAAATCAACCTCTTAGCATCGTGCGCGGCGGGAATAGCCCAGGCATCTGGGGTGTCGAGTTGCTGGCTATACGCTATGCGGCATGGATTAAGCCGGAGTTCGAGATCAATGTTTACGAAACTTTCAGAGAGGCCATTCTGAGCGGCATTAGCAACATGACCATGCTCAACCGCCTTGATTTACTTATAGCAAATGAGAAGCGGGAAGTAAGCGCTTGTGCTCGAACCATGAATAAGTGGGGCGTCGGCGGGCGCAAGGGCATGCTTTCGGACGCAAGGCAGAATCTGATTGACCAGATGGATCCCGACATGGTGGCAATAATGCAGGGCGTCGCCTGAAGAAAGATACCAAATGACGAAATCCAGGGCATTCGGCAAATAGAAGCGCAACGTCAAGAAAGGAAATAACCATGGCAAAACCGGACTGGGAGGCCATCGAGTCGGCATACCGGGCCGGAGTGTTGTCCCTCCGTGAAATAGCAGCACAGTACGGCAACGGCATCACTGAGGGAGCCATACGGAAAAAGGCTGCAAAGCTGGATTGGGTACGCAATAAGAAAAGTGGTACGCAAGTACGCAAAAGCGGTACGCAAAAAAACAGCGTGCGTACCAACCAAAGCTCCGTTAAATCTGGCGATGGCGAAAAGTACGCAGAAGGGAAAGGCGATTCACCGCAGGAAACGAAACCCGAAACGGTACGCAGAAAAGTCGTCACTAATCACCCACTATTCCAGCCTGGTAACCAGCTCGCACTCAAGCACGGTGGGTATGCCCGCCGCCTGTTGCTAAGCGATGAGGTGATCGAGGATGCGAAGGCGCTGAGGTTGGAAGATGAACTATTCCGGCTGCGTGCCAGTAACCTTGTTGCTGCTGAAAATATAGGGCGCTGGATGGTCACGCTTGAGGATACTGAGGATCCACAGCAAAAGAAAACGTTACTGGAAAATATCAGCGCTGCCGAAAAAGCCATGATGCGCAATACCGTGCGTATTGAGTCCATTACGGGAACGCTGGCCACTGTTGGGAAAATATTCGCAGATACCGACTATCGTATCGCCGCTACTGACAAGGTATCACTGGAGGCGGATCGTCTGCGTCGTGATGCTGGTATTAACGACGGCAATGGAGAGCGTGACCTCAATGACTTCTACTCTGACATCCAGACCGACGTTGAATCCGGCACTGAGACCGTTCTGGACGACGAAAGCGAGGAATAAGGTTCTTTACGGTGGTCGCACTTCTTCTAAATCCTGGGATGCTGCCGGGTTCGCTATATTTCTGGCGGATAATTACCGTCTGCGTTTCCTGTGTACCCGTCAGATCCAGAATAAAATCGAAGAATCGGTCTATGCGCTGCTGAAAATTCAGATAGAGCGTTTTGGTTTACGCCATCGTTTTCGCGTTCTGGAGAATAAGATCATCAATCGCTTTACCGGCAGTGAGTTTATTTTTTATGGCCTGTGGCGGCATATCGTCGAAATAAAGTCTCTGGAATCGGTAGATATTCTGTGGAATGAAGAGGCCCACGCAATGACGCTCGCTCAGTGGGAGGTGTTAGAGCCGACCATTCGTAAAGAGGGATCAGAATGCTGGTTTATTTTTAACCCAGGTCTGGTGACTGATTTTGTCTGGCGACATTTCGTGGTGGATCCTCCTGCGGATACGCTGGTGCGAAAAATCAACTTCGATGAAAACCCCTTTCTCAGTGACACCATCAAAAACGTTATCGCTGCCGCTAAACGGCGTGACCCTGAGGCGTTTGAGCATGTGTATCTCGGCGTTCCCCGTACCGATGATGATGCGGCAATCATCAAACTGTCCTGGATTGAGGCGGCTATTGATGCGCATAAGACGCTGAGTCTGGAACCTCGGGGGCGTAAGCGCATTGGTTTTGATGTTGCCGACAGCGGCGCGGATAAGTGCGCTAACGTGTTTGCGCATGGTTCTGTTGTTATCTGGGCTGATGAGTGGAAAGCGCGTGAGGATGCGCTGATGGAAAGCTGTGAACGTACCTATAGCGAAGCGTTAAAACGGGTCGCTGAAATTACCTATGACAGTATTGGTGTGGGGGCATCCTGTGGTTCTAAATTCGCGGAAATTAATGAGTCTAGGAAAAATAGCGGCTATAGCAATTACCAGGCTATCGGTTATCAGAAGTTTAATGCAGGTCAGGATGTACATGAGCCGGATAACGAATATCAGCCCGGCATCACCAATAAAGATTTTTTCGCCAACCTGAAAGCACAGGCGTGGTGGCTGGTGGCAGATCGGTTCCGCAATACTTTTAATGTCGTGAACGGTAAAGAAAAGCGGGAAAGTTTTACCGACGATCAGCTAATCAGTATCGATAAAGATTGTCCGTTTCTGGACAAGCTGAAATTCGAGCTTTCGACCCCCAAACGCGATTTTGACCGCAACGGACGAGTGAAAGTGGAAAGTAAAGACGATTTAAAAAAACGCGATGTGCCGTCACCCAATATTGGGCTTTGTTGAATAAATAGAAAGTTTGGGTAATCATCGGAACAGATCACCATAGTTGTTTCAAAATCAGGTCTCCATGGCAAAACAAAATTTTAAAATCACTAACTGGCCCTCCTATAACAAGG